>NZ_CP019685.1:1500000-1681311 GCF_002220775.1 Campylobacter sputorum | reverse complement strand
ATGCTATGCTCACTTTATATTAAATTTATGTTATTTTACCTAAAATTTAATAAATTATTCGTTAAAGATAAAATTAAATTTTCACATAGTGAATAAAATGTGAATAAAATGGGAAAAGTAGTGATAAAAATTTTAGGAATTGATCCTGGAACCCGTAATTGTGGTTATGCTATAGTTGAAAAATCAAATTTGAAAATTTCACTTATAGAAGCTGGACTTATAAAAATAAAACCTGATATTTTGCAACATCAAATAAGTGAACTTTGTGAAGGTTTAGATATAGTTATGAAAAATCATAAAATAAATGAAGTTGCTATTGAAGATATATTTTTTGCTTATAATCCAAAAACAGTTTTAAAACTAGCTCAGTTTCGTGGCGCTCTTAGCCTTAAAATAATTCAAATTCATGGTAATTTTACAGAATATACGCCACTTCAAGTTAAAAAAGCAGTTACAGGTAAAGCAAAAGCGACAAAAGAGCAGGTTGCATTTATGGTAAAAAAAATACTTGGTATAAATAAAGATATAAAACCTCTTGATGTTACAGATGCAATAGCTATAGCTTTAACTCACGCAAATAATATTCGTATCAATAATCAATATAAAAATTAATATGCCTTATAAAAAAATAAAAATTGATGAAGTTAAAAATTTAAAAGCTTATGAAGTTTTAATTAACAATGGATTTTCAAAAGCAAAATCTCAACAACTTATAGATAAGGGCAGGGTGTTTTGTAATGATAAACTTGTAAAAGTAAAAAATGATATATTAAATGGAGAAATTTTTTTAATAGATTATGAGTGCAATCCAAAAGGTTTAAAACCTGTTTTTGAAAGTGATGAATTTGTAGTTTTTGACAAACCAAGTGGTATTTTATCTCATCCAAATGGAAGAAATTCAAGCTATAATCTATATGATGAAATTTGGTATCTTTATGGTAAAAGTGCGTGTGTTGCTCATAGATTAGATAAAGAAACAAGTGGTTTGATTTTGGTTTGCAAAAATTCAAATATAAGTAAAGAATTTAAAACAATGTTTGAAAGTAGGGCAGTTAAAAAAGAATATATAGCACTTGTCAAAGGAAAAATCGAGAGTGAGTTTATAGTTGATGAATCTATAGCAAAAAGTGATGAGAATAGTGAAGTAAAGATAAGAATGCAAATAAATAAAAGTGGAAAAACTGCTTTGACTAAATTTATTCCTATTGAGTTTTATGATAAAATTAATACTACTTTAATTAAGGCTATTCCATTAACTGGGCGTCAGCATCAAATTCGTTTGCATTTGTTTCATGTGAAACATAAAATTTTAGGGGAGCCTTTATATGGGCTTGGAACAAAAATAGTTGAAACAATAATGGATGAAAAATTAAACACAAATGAGAGAATAAAATTTTGCGGTGCAAAAAGACTTTGTCTACATGCTTCAAAACTAGAATTTACTTATAAAAATAAGGAATTCATAATCGAAACAAAATTTGATTTTAAAAGTGAGTTTTTAAAATCTTTAAAAATTTAAGCTTGTAAATTTGTTTTAAGAAGTGATTTTATAAATTTTGTATCAAAATTTTCTATGCTATTTTTATAAATTTTGATATTTTCTTGTTTCTTTTTTAGAGCCAAAATTTCGTTTTGCGAAATATTTGGATTACTTTGTATAATATAGCTAAATTCAGGAAATTTTACTAAAAGCTCCTCTTTTTTACTCTCATCTGTTTCTAAATTTTTTATTTTTAAAGATTTAAATTTCATAAATTTAAAATTATTATCTGTTTTTGTTCCAAAAAATTCTTCAACTTCATTCATTGATTTGCCATTCATTAAAGACATTTTTTCACCTGTAGGATCTATAACAAATTTTGCATTTTGTTTTAAGATATTTTTAGCTGCATTTTTTGCCATATTTTCATATCCTACTTTTAAATCATCTCCATTTGCTGCAACTTCAACTCTGCTAAGTTGTCCATCAAAATTAGTATCATTTTTTATGCTATCTTGCAAAATTTCTTCAAGAGAAATAGGTTTAGCATTTTTATCTGTATTGTAACCTGTGGAATTTGCCATTTTTCGTAAAACGATTTGTCCTAAATTTCTTAAATCTTGAATGCTATAACTATCTTTTATAGAATTTTTTAGCTCATTAATCTCATTTTTTTCTATGATATTATTTTGGTTTTTATCGGCACTTGCGAAGTTGCGATTTTGCATTATATCTTTAAACCAACCATCTACATAAGCATTTGCACTTCCACTAAGTCCAATACTTCCATCTTCTAAATATAAAAAATCATCTTTTGAAAAATGATTTTGCAGTAAATCTAGCGTTTGGTTATTTAAATTTATAGAAATTTGTTTATTTTGGCTAAAAAAATTAATTTTTTTATAATTAGAAGAAATTTGATTTTCATTATTTATTTGAAAATCATCAGCTTTTTTTATAGAATTATCGCCACTAAGAGATTTAAAGACTATATCATTTGTTTTTTCGTAAAAACTTTTAGTAGCGATAACTAACATTTTTATCCTTTATAATCCACTCACACAAACAGGTTCACCATTTACTCTTATATTTGGATAAGTATAGCAACCTTTTTCTTCATTCCAAACAAAATTGCTTTTACAAGTTTGTGGAAACCAAGGAACACATACTGCAAATGCAGTAACTACAAATAATGAAACAAAAAATGTAGCCAACATTATTTTTTTCATAATATTCCACTTAATTTAAATTTGATAGTTAAAATAAATTATACTTTTTTTAATTAAAATAATATAAATTTTATTTATCATCTTTTAAAACTTTTATAAAATAAAATATTGAAATTATAACTACAATAGATATAAAAATAATTTGAACTATATCAAGCAGACTCATTTTTACTTCTTTCTCTAAGTTGTCCACAAGCTGCACTTATATCAATACCTTTACTTTGTCTTATAGTGCAAGTTACACCATGAGCAGACATATAATCTTGAAATTTTATCATATTTTCTTCACTTGGTCTTTTAAATTTAGAACCAAAATGCGGATTAAAATATATCAAATTTACCTTTGCTTTTATGCCATTTAGAAGTTTAACAAGGGTTTTTGCATCTTTTAAACTATCATTTACGCCATCAAGCATAAGATACTCAAACATAACTCTTTTTCTCATATCAATTGGAAAATTTCTAACAGCGTCCATTATGGAAGCTATGTTGTAAGCTCTGTTTATCGGCATAAGTTTTTCTCTTAACTCATCATTTACAGCGTGAAGCGAAATTGCTAAAAGAACGCCTAAATCCATATCTCCAAGTTTTTTTATTTGTGTGCTTAATCCACTTGTAGATATTGTTTGACGGCGTGGCGATATCGCAAGCCCATCATTATCTGTAAAAATTTTTACTGCTTTTGAAACATTTTCAAGATTATTTAATGGTTCTCCCATTCCCATATAAACTATATTTACGCGTCTTTCGTAAGGTATATTATTGTCATTTTTTAGGTATAAAACTTGAGCTAAAATTTCACCAGCAGTTAAATTTCTAACAAAACCACCTTTTGCAGTTAGACAAAACGCACAGCCTATTTTACAACCAACTTGTGAGCTAACGCATATTGTGTATCTTGCATGACGAATAATTTTACCATTTTCATCGACTTGTTCTTCTTTCATTGGAAGCAAAACTGTTTCTATGGTTTTACCATCTTTTAGCTCGAAAAGATACTTTATACTTTCATCTTTACTATGTTCGCTTTTTATTTTTTTTAATGGATCTATGTAAAAATTTTGTTTCAAATTTTCTCTTAAATCTTTTGGTAAATTTGTCATATCATCAAAACTTTTTGCTTTTTTCTTGTAAATCCATTCAAAAATCTGTTTTGTTCTAAATTTTGGTTCTATAAATTCACTTAGTTCTGCTTGTGAAAAATCAAGCAAATTTTTCATATAATTCCTTTTTCTTTGATATATGAAGCTAAAATTTTTTTGGCTTTTTCATGGTTTTTTATAAAATCACTATGTGCGTTTTTATTACAAAAATTTGTAGCACAAAAAATTCCATAAGCAGGAATTTTAAAAAAATTAGCAACTTTTAATACAGAAAAAAATTCCATATTTTCCATAAAACAACCCAACTCAAACATTTTATAAGCTATTTTTTCATCTTGTGTAATGAAATTTGAAGAATTAACCAGAAATGTTTCATGTGAAACATTATTATTTATTGTATATTTTATAGGGCTATAAGTTAAATTTAAAACTTTTGATATTTCTAAATTTGAAGCTTTTGAACTCTCATAAATATCAAAAATATTTCCATCTTTATAAAGACCAGCAGTTCCTATAAAGACTAACTGAGAAATATTTTGTTTTGTTAGTAAGGTTGTTGTCAAAATGTTTGTTAAATTTATAGCACTATCAACTAATCCAATTCCAATTGGTTTTGCAAAACTAAAATTTTCTACATCTCCTGCACAAACAATCATTTTCTAACTTCTATCCCATTTTCTTGTAGATATTTTTTAAGATCTGGTATTTTAATTTCACCAAAATGAAATATCGAAGCTGCCAAAGCTGCATCAGCACCTGCTTTTAATACATCTTTTATATGTTCCATATTTCCCGCACCGCCACTTGCAATAACTGGTATGTTTAGTGACAAGCTAACATTTTTTGTTAGTGTTATGTTATAACCACTTTTAGTTCCATCTTTGTCCATTGAAGTTAGTAAAATTTCTCCAGCACCACGGGTTTGAACTTCTTTTGCCCATTCATAAACATCTTTGCAAGTATCAACTCTGCCACCATTTATAAAAACATTATATTTGTTAGCACTAACTTCTTTTGCATCAATTGCTATAACTATACATTGTGAGCCAAATTTTTTAGCAGCTTCATCTATCAAATTTGGATTGTGTATAGCAGCTGAGTTTATGCTAACCTTATCACATCCAACATCAAGGAGTCTATTTATATCATCAATTTTTCTAATCCCGCCACCAACGCTAAGTGGTATGAATAGGTTTTTTGCAACTTTTGCAACTACATCAACAATTGTATTTCTACTTTGATGACTTGCAGATATATCAAGAAAACATAACTCATCTGCTCCTGCATCATTATAAATTTTTGCAACTTCTACTGGATCTCCGGCATCTATTAAATTTATAAAATTTATACCTTTTACAACACGACCATCATTTACATCTAAACAAGGTATGATTCGTTTTGCAAATTTATTCATCAAAAAACTCCAAAATTTTATTTTATGATATCAAAAAATAGTGTAAATTTAGATAAATATAAATTCATATATTTATAACATTTAAAAAGATATAATACAAGATTAAAATAATAATAAGGAAATTTAATGGCAAAGAAATCTGATACAAAATATATTTTTGTTACAGGTGGAGTTTTGAGTTCATTGGGAAAAGGCATAGCATCTGCTAGTATTGCAACATTGCTTAAAAATGTAGGTTTTAAAGTTAGTATTTTAAAAGCAGACCCATATATAAATGTAGATCCAGGAACTATGAGTCCACTTGAACATGGTGAAGTTTTTGTAACTGATGATGGAGCTGAAACTGATCTTGATTTAGGACATTATGAGCGGTTTTTAGATGAAAATTTGTCTCAAAAAAATAATTTTACAACAGGTAAAGTTTATAGTTCAGTTATAGAAAAAGAGCGTAGAGGGGATTACTTAGGAGAGACTATACAGGTAATACCACATATTGTTGGAGAGATAGTAAATAGGATAAAAAAAGCTGGCGAAGGAAATGATATATTATTAGTTGAAATAGGTGGAACTGTTGGAGATATAGAAGGACTCCCATTTTTAGAGGCAATTCGTGCTTTAAGAATAGAAGTTGGTAGAAAAAATGCTATGAATATTCATCTTACATTGGTTCCTTATATCAAAGTTGCAGGTGAGCTTAAAACAAAACCAACGCAGCATAGTGTAGGAGAGTTAAGAAGGATAGGTATAACGCCTGATATGATAATTTGTAGATGTGAAATTCCACTAACAAACGAATTAAAACATAAAATAGCTGCAAGTTGCGGAGTTGAAAGAAATTGCGTTATAGAAAGTTCAGATAGTAGGAGTATTTATCAAGTTCCGCTTTTATTTTTAAAACAAGATATATTAGTACCAATTAGTGATATATTAGATCTTGGCGAGCTAACACCAGATATGTCAAATTGGGATATGTTAGTAAAAAGAGTTATTGCACCAAAAGATGAAGTTAGTATAGCTTTAGTTGGAAAATACATTGATTTAAAAGAAAGCTATAAAAGTCTAACTGAAGCTATCATACATGCTGGTGCAAATTTAGATACAAGAGTAAATATAAAATGGTGCGATAGTGAAAAAATTCAAAAAGAAAATGTTGATGAACTTTTTAGAGATATGGATGGCATTTTGATACCCGGAGGATTTGGAACTAGAGGAATAGAAGGGAAAATCATCTCTATAGAGTATGCAAGAAAAAATAAAATACCATTTCTTGGAATTTGTCTTGGGATGCAGCTTAGTATCATTGAATTTTGTAGAAATGTATTAAATATAAAAGATGCAAATTCAAATGAATTTGATGAAAATACAAAAGAACCGGTTATTTATCTGATAGATAATTTCATAGATACATGCGGTAAAAAACAGATAAGAACTCATAAAAGTCCACTTGGTGGAACTATGAGACTTGGTGGATATGATTGCAATGTTGTCTCAGGCTCACTTTTAAGTAAAATTTATAACGGGACTAAAAAGATAAGAGAGAGACATCGTCATAGATATGAAGCAAATCCAAAATACAAAGATCAGTTAGAAAAAGCTGGATTTATAGTTTGTGGAGAAAGTAATTCTTTGATAGAAGCGGTTGAATTAAAAAAACATCCATTCTTTTTAGGCGTTCAGTTTCATCCAGAATTCACATCAAGATTGACAAAACCAAATCCGGCGATACTTGGCTATATAAAAGCAGCAAGTGATCACCATCATGCTAAGTAAAAATGATATAAAAAATATCTTAGAGCAAAGATTTAGTTCTGATATTCATAAAAAAATGTCAGATATACCTTTGCCTTGTGAGTTAAAAGATATTTATAAAGCAGCTACACGTATAAAAACGGCAATAGAAAATAATGAAAAAATTGTTATAGTTGGGGATTATGATGTAGATGGTGTTGTTAGTAGTGTTATAGTTAGTGATTTTTTTGATTTTTTGGGTGTAAATTATGAAACAAAAATACCTAATCGCTTTACTGATGGTTATGGATTAAATCCACAAATGCTAACTAACATAAAAGCTAACCTTATAATAACAGTTGATAATGGAATTAGTGCCAATGAAGCTGCTGAAATTTGTTTAAAAAAAGGCATAGATCTAATTATAACAGATCACCATGTTCCACCACCCATTTTGCCTAAGGCTTATGCTATAGTAAATCCAAAGCAAAGTGACTGCACATTTCCTAGTTGTGAAATTTGTGGTGCAGAAGTTGCTTGGTATTTAATAGGTGCTTTAAAAGAAGTTTGTGGTGTTAAATATGATATGGGAAGTTTTTTAGATATGCTTTGTATGGCAATTATTGCTGATATGATGGAGCTTAGAGATATAAATCGAATTATAGTTAAAAATGGACTAACTAGATTAAACAATTCAAAAAGGGCTTGTTTTAATGCAATAAAAACTTATTTTTCAAAAGATGAGTTTAAATTTGATGATATATCTTTTCTTATAGATCCTCTTATAAATAGTGCAGGAAGAATGAGTGATGCAATGTTTTCATATAAATTTTTAAAATCAAAAAATATTGATCAAGCTTTGCATTTTTTAGATGAAATTATAAATTTCAATAACTCTAGAAAAGAAGAAGAGAAAAATTTATTAGAAAATTCATTATCTGATATCAATCAAAATGATAATATCATAGTAGTATGGGGTGAAAATTGGCATGAAGGTGTTATAGGTATAGTTGCAAGTAGGCTAACTAAAAAATATAAAAAACCAGCTATTGTTTTTAGTATAGATGGAAATATGGCAAAAGGAAGTGCTAGAAGTGTTGGTAAATTTAATATCCTTGATCTAATATCAACACAAAAAGATATTTTATGTACTTTTGGCGGACATAAGGGTGCAGCTGGACTTGTTATAGAAAGTTTTAATCTAGATACATTCAAAGAGCGTATAAATTACGCTTGTGAAAAATACGATATGGATATTTTCCATAATACTAATGAAGTTTTAGGTTTTTTAGATCATAATGATATAGATTACGAGCTTTTGGAAATTTTAGAACATTTTGAACCTTATGGTCAGAAAAATCCTAGACCATATTTTAGGATAAATAATGCTTTTGTAAAAAATGTAAAGAAAATAGGAAAAATAAAAAATCATTTAAAAATTATAATTCAATTAGATAATAAAAGTTATGAAGTATTATTTTATAATTATACTTTTTGTCCTAAAGTTGGAGAATTTATTGATATTATTTTTTCTATATCAAAAAATTGTTTTAGAGGAGTTATAACACCACAACTTTTGGTAGTAGATATAAAACCTTCAATTAATTAAACATTAGTAAACAAATCGTTTAATGCTAGGATATGAAAATTTGGTTTTTAAAAACTACCATTTAATTGCATAACTAAGGTTATTTCATTTATTAACTCATTAACATCTACGCTATGAAAGGCTGCTCCTAAAATTTTAGTATTTGATATGTTAACAAGTGGAATTTAATACTTTTAAATTTTTATCATTATATATCTATTTTCGCTTAATCCTATTTTTGCTAATTGATGAAGTATCTGTAAATAACATATTTGCATGTACTAGATGATTATTATGTTTCGAGATTTATCTCCAAAAAGGTGTAAAAAACTATCATAGAATCATCAAGAAGAATATGTAAAAAGCTCCCTACTTTTTACATCTCCAGTAGCATAAATATCGGAATTTCCGCTATCAAAATCAGGCACAATAATCTAGTATAAATTAAGTAATAGCTATTTTCTACTACATAAACATAACCAAACTATTATTAATATTAAAAATTCATTATGTAATAATTTAACTATTCTATAAGATCATTTACTTTTAAGCAAAAATTCATTAAATATCTTATATAATTTTGAAATTAATTATCATAATAAAAAAGGTGGTTTTTTGAGTTTAAATAAAACTAAATTTTTCAAATTTATATTTCGAACTTTTATTGCTGTTTTTGTTGGATATTTTTTATCTTATAAATTTGCTATAAAGCTACCTGAAATTTTAAATTTATCAAATCAAAACAAAATAGTATTTGCAAATTTCTTTTTAATGGGATTTTTTACATTTTGGGCAATGCTTAGTTATATCTTAGATGCCAAATATATCATTATATTTTGCATAATATTGCTTGGATGGACGATTATATTATGAGTATGTTAAAACTGTCTCATAAATATATTGGCGTATTGTTGGCTTATTTTGGTTTTTTTCTATTTTTTAGTGGAACTCTTGGTTATTACAAAGATGAAATTACGCTTTTTATGCAACCTGAAAATTATAGGCTCAATTATAAATCGCCAAATGCTTTAAAAAGTGGGATTGATTATCTTAGCAAGTATCACGCAAATGCCGATATATGGGAGATAACTCTTCCTTCTGAAACATCTCCTTTTGTGGGTGTCTCATATAAAAATGATAAAAAAGCTCATCAAAAAAAGAAAAACAAACCCCGTATAAACATAGATCCAGGAAGTGGCGAGAGAGTAAAGGCGAGAAGCACTTATGGTGGAAATTTTATAGGTAAACTTCATTTTAACCTTTGGTATATACCTGCTAGTAAAGGCAGAGAAATAGTTGGCTATGCTACACTTTTATTGATACTGACTATTGTAACTGGTGTTATAATACATAAAAGGATATTTAAAGATTTTTTTAAATATCGTAAAAACACTATTTTAAGAGATACTCATATTGTAACTAGCGTAAGTGGATTTGCGATTTTCTTTATGCTTTCTGTCTCGGGACTTTATTTAGTAGAAAAGTTTATGCTAAAAGAGATATATCAAGATATTTCATCGAAAAATCAAGCGGCTATGCAACAAGACTTTTATGAAAAAGCAAAAGCAAAAAGAGAAGCTAGACGAAAGATCAAGCAAAATAAAGAACAAAATGCTACTGAGACTGTTTCTGAAATTGTTGTAAAGCAAAATCAAAGCTCATATATTCCAACTTTAAGTGATATAAAAAATATAATCGATAAAAAATTAAATGGTAGAGAGCTAAAAAATATTTTAATCCAAAAAGATGCAGTTGATACGGCTTATATCCAACTAAATTTTGATACCAAAAACCCTTTTAGCGAAAATGGACTTTCGTTTAGTGCCGAGCTTTACAACATAAAAACTGGAAAACTAGTAGATATGATGAGTCAAAGAGAGCTAAATACTGAGCAAAAAATATATCAGTTTATGAAAATTTTTCACACAGGAAATTTCAGTGATGAGATGGTTAAATTTATATTTTTTGTTTTTGGAATTTTGGGACTTTTCATGTGCTTTGGCGGGGCTTTGCTTTGGCAAAAAAACTCAAATTCTACATTAACATTTTATCTTGGTAGGTTTTTAAACGGCTCTATTTTTATAGGTTTATTTACAGGCTTTGGGATGTATCTGCTAAGTAATCAGCTTATTAAATTTAACACTCCACTAAGACACAATTTAGAAGTAAATGCATTTTTTATAGCTCTTATTATATCGACTTTACTCTCGGCTATTTTAGTTAAAAGATACGCTTATACCATCTTATCTTTTATAACTTCATTTTTATTTTTAGTAAGTGCGATTATGGCTTTAAAGGCTGGAAGTTACGCAAATTTTAGCTCTTTAAAAGTAACTTTGTTTTGCTTTGTTTTAGTAACTTTTTTTGGATATTTAGGAAAAAAATTTTTAAAAGGTAAAAAATGAGTTTTGTTTTAGGAATTTTGACCATTACATTTGGTTTTTTAAATTTTAATCACAAGAACTATTTTATTGCAGGATGTATGGTTTTAGATTTATATCTTATGCTTTTTAGTAATAACAAATTTTATAGTTTTGTTTATTATTTTTTTGCCTTAGGACTTACCCAGCTCTTTTTTACTGCATACACAACGATAAAGGGAAAATTATGAAAAAAATCATCTGCGTCTTGACCACTTTAACAGCGTTTTCTTATTCAGATGAGATAAATTTACAAGATGTAAATATAGATGCAAGTCTATATAGTTCTAGTGGAATGATTTCGCAGGGTAAATATGGAAGTTCTGTTGTCTACGATAAAAACTATCTAAATAACTCAACCAAGGGCGATGGAACAGTATCTGATGTAATCAAGAGAAACCCAAATGTGAGAGTTAGCAGAGGCGAGAGAACTTCTAAAAATGGAGGTGAGATAACCCCACAAAATATTTCTATAAACGGAGCTTCTTTTTACCAAAATAACTTTATGATTGATGGAGTAAACATTAACAACGATATAAATCCACTTGGTGGCGTTCTTACAGTTGGCGGAGCTGCAAATATCACACCATTTTTATCAAACCCATCTCAAGGTATAAATGTCGATATTGATATTTTAGAAAATATAGAAGTTCAAGATAGTTCAGTTTCAGCAAAGTATGGAAATTTCCAAGGTGGTGTTGTAAATGCTAAAACAAGAGATCCAAGAGCTGGATTTCACGGAAAAGTAAGCTTTCGCTATACATCAGATAGCCTTCAAAAATTTCATATTGCAAAAGAGCATCAAGATGATTTTGAATTTGCAACAACTCCAGATTATCAACCAGACTTTAAAAAATATAAAACAAGCGTGTTGTTTGAGGGATATATAACTGATAACTTTGGACTTATATTTAACTATAATCAAACATACTCTGAAATTTTACAACAAAAATATCATAAAGAATATGTTGATCCAAGCAAAGTTGGAGAAAAAAGAAAATTAAAAAGAAAAAATGAAAATTTCTTTTTAAAAGGTGTTTGGTTTGCAAATGATAATCTAACTATTAGACCAAGCATAATCTATGCACCTTACGAGGCAACTTACTATAGCATGGGTGGAGAAAACGCAAAAGCTGAAGTTGAAGGTGGTGGTTTAACGACAGCTATTGAGTTTGATTATGACTTTGGCTTAGGAAATTTAAAACAAAACTTAAGCTACACGACTAATGAGATGACAAGAAACACAAACACAAACAAAATGTTAGTTTGGAATAAAACAAAAAATCACATGGGATATTCAAGTGCTAAAACGAGAACTTATATAGATGGAATTGGTGGCGATGTTGAACAAGAACAAGAGAAATTTAGCTACAGTGCGGATATGAAATTTAATGAGTTTGATATCGGTATGACTAAACACAATGTCATAACTGGATTTAGCTTAGAAAAAACAGACGCTGCTTATGATATAGCAAAGCCATATTATCGTGCAATTAGTACAAAAAATTTAGGAGCTTTTAGTTGTAATCCAAATGATATATTTTGCACCACAGATAGACCATTAAGCTTTCCAACTTGGACAGGACAGTATTTTGACAAACACTACTATTACTCAGGTAAAACTGATGTGGATATGAAATATTTTAGCTTTTATCTAGAAGATGAGATAAAAATAGATAGATTTACCATAAGACCAGGGATTAGATTTGATAAAAATGACTATATGGGGGATTTAAATGTTGCACCTAGAATTACAGCAAATTTAGACCTGTTTAATGATGATAGAACAAATATCTTTGGTGGATATAATAGATACTATGGAAGAAGTATCTTTGCATATAAATTAAGAGAAAATATGAGTTCTTTAATGCAAACATATACAAGGAATAATCCAAATGATCCTTGGAAATATGATAGTACAAAAGAAAATAACTACAACTTTAGTGAACTTGATGTGCCTTATGATGATGAGTATGCTATTGGGATTTCACAAAAACTTGGAAATTTTGAACTAAGTGCAAAATACTTAAGAAGAGAAGGAAAAGATCTGATAAGAAAATCTAATGCAAAGGCCATGGGATTACCTGAGGGAGATGGTAAAACTTTAGCTAAAAATTACAGTCTCTATACAAACACAGGTAGAAGCAAATCAGATATCTATACTTTAAATCTAAGAAGCTTAAATGAATTTGATATTTTGGGCTCTAAAAATAACTTTGAAATTTCATTTAACTACACTGATACAGATAGAAACTTTAATGACTATGATGATTTATATGATGAGCTTTATCAAAATGCTGGCAAAGTCGTTTATAATGGAAATCTCATCCATAGCTCACAGCTTCCAAATAACTCAAATGACACACCTTGGACGCTAACAGCATCAACTTTTACAAAATTTTCATCTGCGAATTTAACATGGACAAACTTCTTTACACTACAAGGTGGATTTGATGGTGTTGTAAGAGATGGCAGTGTTTATGTAAATAGTAAAAAATATTCAAATTATAAAAGCAAAGATTTTGATGAAGCTTTTGTTTGGGATACTAAATTTACACTAGATATCCCAACTCAAAAAAGACAAGAAGCTTATGTGAGTTTAGATATTTATAATGTTTTAAATACTAAAAATGCTATAACTATTGACAATAACGGTGTTACAGACTATGACAACGGCAGACAATTTTGGTTAGAAGTCGGATATAAATGGTAATTAGGAGGAGAGTTTGGAATTTTTAAGCAGACACATTGACTTTATAATCTTTGGAACGCTTGGTTTTATGGGTTTTGTTGTCATAACACTTGGTATTGAAAGAGTACTATTTTTCTTGATGATAAAAGTAGAAAAATATAAAACATTGCAAGATTTGCAAATAGATGTTAGTAGAAATTTAACAACTATCGGTGTTATTGGTTCAAATGCACCTTATGTTGGTCTTTTAGGTACAGTTGTTGGTATTATCATTGTTTTTTATGATATGGGCAGAAGTGGAAATTTTGAAACAGCGACCATAATGACAGGTCTTTCAACTGCACTTTATGCGACAGCTTTAGGACTTGTGGTTGCCATTCCTAGTCTTGTTATTCATAGTTTTTTTATTAGAAAAGCTCAGCTTAAAATAACTATTTTTGAAAGAGATTGTCTTGAAAATAGAAAATGATTTTAAGCTAAATGTAGTCCCATTAATTGATGTTATGTTGGTTTTGCTCACTATTGTTTTGTGTGCAGCTAGTTTTATTGAGTATAGCAAAGTGGATATGAATCTGCCAAAAAGTGGTACAAGTTCTGATGAGTTTCCAAAACAAAGAGTTGAGATT
Source organism: Campylobacter sputorum (assembly GCF_002220775.1). Classification (NCBI taxonomy): domain Bacteria; kingdom Pseudomonadati; phylum Campylobacterota; class Epsilonproteobacteria; order Campylobacterales; family Campylobacteraceae; genus Campylobacter; species Campylobacter sputorum. Next base: position 1,667,031 of record NZ_CP019685.1, on the reverse strand, counting down.
TCACTTTATGCTGATGGGACTATGAAATTTGATGGCAATTTGGTTGATATCGAAACACTTGAGCTAAATTTAGGAGCTCTTGATAAAAAGACTCCATTAATATTTAAAGGAGATGAGAAGTCGGAATTTAAATATTTTATTGATATTGTTCAGCTTTTAAAAAAGCATGAACTCTCGAATTTTATCATCATGACAGAGGTAAAAAAATGAATAATAATAAAAAAAGACTTTTTGTTTCTATTTTTATCTCGACTTGTATATATGTATCGGCTTTTGCAGCATATCATTATGGAATACAAAATGAAAAAACTAATATTAGCTTTTCTGATAATATAGAAACTAGAAGTGCTTTTAGTGTATCTTTTACTCAAATAGCTAGCAATGATACAAATAAGGATTCTAGTGCAAATTCTGATATAGTAAGTGATGAAATGTCAAACATTGAAAGCATACAAGATGATGTTGTAGAAATATCTGATTCGCAAGAGAGTTCTAAAATTATAGAGTCATCCAAAGATATAATAAAAGAACCAGTTATTATCAAAAAAGAAGTAACAAACAAAAAAATGCAAAAAGAGATAAAAAAAGAGATTCACAAATGCAAAAATGGATGCAAAAAAAGCAGTATTAATCAGAAAAAAACCTCTCTTGTTAAAAGCTCAAATAATGTAAATATAGCAGGTGGTAATACGGCAAGTGGTACAAAAAAAGACAATGATGGAACTAATATAGCTGGGCTTATTTATAAGGCTATTTTAAAATACAAAACATATCCTAAAAAAGCAGAAATTATGGGTATTCAGGGCAGGGTTGTGGTAAGTTTTAAACTTAAAGATAAAGATAACTTTGAAATTTTGCAAGTATCTAGCAGTAGTGGAGCTAATATCCTCGATAAACACGCTCTTGCCATAATAGATAAAGCAAAAGTTGATTTTCCTATTGAAGTTATCGGTACTCAAATAAATGTACCTATAAATTTTAACTCAAAGGAACTAAGATGAATGTGATAGAATGTATAAATTTAACGCATTATTATGGTAAAAAAAAGATATATGAAAATCTAAATTTCAGTGTAGAAAAAGGCAAAGTCGTAGGTCTTTTAGGTAAAAATGGCGTCGGCAAAAGCACAACTATAAATATTTTGATGGGAAATTTAACACCGACTTCAGGAAAATGCTTGATTTATGGTGAAGACAGCACAAATTTAAGTCCTAAAGCAAGAGCAAAGATAGGGCTTTTATATGAAGGATATATAACTTACGATTATTTAAAAGTTAAAAATTTATATGAAATTTACTCAACTCAGTATAAAACAAAATTTAAAAAAGAGTGTTTTTTTGACCTTTTTAAAAAACTTGGAGTTGATATGAATCAAAAAATTTCAACATTATCTTGTGGACAGCGATCGCAAGTCGTTTTAGGACTTATCTTTGCTAGCTCTCCTGAGCTTTTAATCCTTGATGATTACTCTCTTGGGCTTGATACGGGATATAGACGGCTTTTTATTGAATATTTAAGTGATTATTTAAAAAATGGTGAAAAAAGCGTTTTGATGACAACCCATATTGTAAATGACTTGGATAAATTGCTTGATGATATAGTTATCATACAAAAAAATGAGTCACCTCTTATAATGAAATACGATGAATTTAGAGCAAATTTCAAAGGCTACTCGCTTCCAAAAAATGCAAATTTAAATGAAATTTCGGGCATAAAAAGTACTGTTGAGCTTAACAATGAAGTACAAATTTATGGTTTTTTAGACGGTGTTTCAAAGGATGCAAAAGAGTTAAATTTAAGCTTTGAAGATGCATTTTTGGGTTATACAGGGAGATATTGATGTTTAAAAAAGAGTTTTATAAATTTAGAGAATTTTTATATGTATTTATAGCTTTAATTATAAGTTTTTTAATATACATAGCTTTTATTTTTAGAAATTTTGTCATTTCAAATGATGCTGTTGTCTTAAATTTAGGGGTTTTATATACAAAAAACTTTTCATTTTTTGGGCTTGATGTTTTAAACATCATCTTTGCTTTTGTTGTAGGGGTGCTTGTATTTTCAAAAGAGAGGATTAGTGCAAGACTTAGAATAAGTTTGCACTTTCCAAATAGCATTTTAAAAAACATCTCTTATATAGTCCTTGTGGGCTTTTTTTGTATCATATTGGTTTATTTATTAGAATTTATAGTTTTTAACCTGATTTGCAAAATATATTTTCATAATGAACTTATAAAACTTATAAACTCGCACTTGATTTTTAGCTGTTTATTTGGTCTAAATTTATATCTTATGTGCGGTAGTGTCATAATTGAGCCGATTAAAAAAAGAGCCATTGTAAACGCACTTTTTACTCTTGCTGTGTTTTTTTTATATAGCGAGTTCAATCCAAACATTAGCAAAATTCCAAGTTTTTATTATAATCAAAACAGTGGTTTTTATCTTTTGCTTTCATTTATTTATGCGATTTGCACTTTATCTATAGCTTTTGAAAATTATAAAAAAGGTTATATAAAATGAGAAAAATCATACAGATTGTTATACTATCTTTTATTTTGGCTATTTTTTTGCCAAGAGGTATTGATGCACTTTTAAAATCTCCAAAAGAGAGTGCAAGCATAAATTATTCGGAAGTTTATAATGACTTTATAATTCAAACATCAAAGCAAAAAGAGGTGTTGTATTTTAAAGGCAAAGATAAAAATTTAAGCCTTGATGAGTATTTAGACTCTTTGCCATTTTCTTTTTATACATACCTTATCGCAAATAACCGTTTTCCTTATGATGAGTGGAGAAATGCAGATAAAATAAGAGCAAATTCACAAAAATTTAGTATAAAACCTGAAAATTTTAACCAAAAATATCCACCTATCTTTACTATTTTTGAGTCAAATCCGAAATATTTAAAATTAGGATACAACGAATTTGCCATTACTAGTGATAAATCAGGTATTATTTTTACAAATTTAAACACTCTTAAAAAGGATGAAAATTTAAGCAAGGAATTTACAACCACTCTTTTAAATTTGGATTTTAAGTTTCCCATTCAAGCCCATTTTACAAACCCAACTACCAAAAAACCATTTGATGAGGGAGTATTTTTAAAAGATAGTAAAAATGAGCTCTTTCATATAAAAATGAAAAACTTGGCCCCATTTGTCAAAAAAACCAAAATAAAAGATGTAGATTTTATGCTTATTAGTGAAAATGAAAGACGTGAATTTTATGGTGCTATTATTGATAAGAACGGCGTTAGTTTGGTAAGTTATGATAATTATAGTCTTATAAATTTACCAAGCAAACATTATGATCCAGCTACAGATAGGCTTGAGATCTCTATAACACCGATGAGTAAAAGCATGAGTATTAAGAAAAATGACATAGTTTATGTATATTATTTTGATAAAAATTACAATGTTTTAAGGACTTTTGAGTATAAATTTGGCACATTAAACGGACTAAAAATGATAAAAAAGATTGTTTTGCCTTTTGAAATTTTTTTAGCAGATAGTTATGCTTATAAATTTAATATTTCAAATATTAACTTTAAAGTTTTTTGGTTAAATTTATTGCTTTTTGTTTTTGCGTTGTATATTTTTAGAAACAAAAAAGAGAGATTTGCAAAATCAATCCTTGTTTTAATCTTTGGAATTTACGGCTTTTTGAGTGTTTTAGTGGTATAGTTCATATAATAATTGCTTTAAACACTCTTGCTACAAACATCAACATTTTATACTCTTAAAATTTTTAGTTTTTTCAATCAAAGCAACCTTTTCCCAAGATTTGCCATTTTATCAGCTTTCCCAAAACCAATTATTGCTATATCATAGTTCATTGTTAAGATGAAATATTTTATGTATAGAATTAAGGTATACAATAAATAAAATAAAAATATTTTTTTCAAATTGTTTTCAATTTGTAATAAATCTATAATAGAATAATCTGCAAATATCTCAGAAAGGATGTAAAAATGTTAAAAAAATTAACAGGTTTAGTAATAGCGTCAATGGTTGCTGTGGGTAGTGCAAATGCTGCCGATAAAATAATGGGTCAAGGAGCAACTTTCCCGCTTCCAGTTTATAAAGATTGGGCAAAAGGTTACTATAGTGATACAAAAAATCAAGTTACTTATAGTGGCGGTGGAAGTGGAAAAGGCGTGAGTGCAATTACAGACAGAAATGGAGATTTTGGTGGAACAGATTCAGCTTTAAAAAAAGATGAGTTAAAAGATAAAAAATTACTTCAATTTCCAACAGTTATAGGAAGTATAGTTTTAGCTTATAATCTAGATGATATAAAGGATCATGCTCTTAAACTAAATGGTAAAGCAGTTGCTGGTATATTTTCAGGTAAGATAACAAAATGGAATGATCCTGTTTTAACAAAATTAAATCCAGATATTAAACTCCCAGATGCAGATATAGTGCCAGTTGTTAGAAGTGAATCAAGTGGAACGACATTTAATTTTACAAGTTATATTTCAAAAGCAAATGAAGATTGGGCAAAAAATTTCGGTGCACAAAAGACAATAAATTGGGGTGCAAAAGTTACTCCCGCTCAAGGAAATCCACTTGTTGCTAAGACAATTAAGCAAACAAAAAATTCAATTGGTTATATAGAATATGCTTATAAAGTAAAAGAAAATCTAGATGCTGCTACTTTGCAAACAAAAGATGGCGATTGGGCTGAACCAACTGAAGAGAATTTTGCAAAAGCTGCATTAAATTCAAACTTTAGCATTGATGAACATTTTTATGATGTTTTAGCTTATGGAAAAGGTGCAAAATCATATCCTATAGCAGCTGCAACATTTGTTCTTGTTCCTAGTGATAATGTGGAGTCAGCAAAAAAAGTAACTAGATTTTTCAGCTGGGCTTTTGAAAGTCAAAAAGGACAAAAAATGGCTAAAGATTTAGGTTATTTACCTCTTCCTGAAGATACTGTTAAAATGATTAATGAGTATTGGAAAAAATACGGTATTTCTCCAAAATAAGTTTAAGTTTTATCTTAAAATACAAAAACCCTAAATTAAATTTAGGGTTTTTAAATTTAATAACAAAGAATAATTCATGACAAATATTCAAAAAAATGCAAGATTTAGAGAACTTATATTTTGTAGTTTTACTAAAACAGCTTCTATTTTAGTTCTTGTGATACTATTTGCTATTTTTATCGCACTTGTTTATTACTCAATACCTGCTATAAAAGAGTTTGGATTTGAATTTTTGATAAATTCAACTTGGGATGTAAATAAAGGTGAATTTGGAGGTTTTGCTTCCATTTATGGTTCTATTGTATCAACTATAATTGCTATGTTATTAGCAACTCCTGTTGCGATTGGAATAGCTATATTTTTAACTCAAATTGCTCCATTTAGAATTAGAAATTTTTTCAGTATAAATATAGAACTTTTAGCTGCCATTCCTTCTATTGTATATGGTATGTGGGGATTTTTATATTTTGTTCCAATAATACAAAAACTCTTTGGCGGAACAGGCATGGGACTTTTAACTGGTGGAATTGTGCTTTCTATAATGATACTACCATTTATTGCCTCAGTTACAAGAGATAGCATGGAAGCAACTCCTGAAATTTTAAAGGAATCTGCTTATGCCTTGGGTGCAACTCAGTTTGATGTGGTAAAAGATATAATTTTCCCATATTCTAAAGCTGGCATTATAGGTTCAATAATTTTAGCTTTAGGCAGAGCTTTTGGAGAAACAATGGCTGTTGCATTTTTGCTTGGAGGAATTTCTGTTGTGCCAAATAGCATTTTTGATCCAGCAACTAGTATACCAGTTACATTAGCTACGCAATTTGGCGAAGCAATGGGTAATGAAATTTATGAAAGCAGTTTATTTTATCTAGCACTCATACTTTTTGTTATTAGTTTTATAACTATAGCCATAGCTAAATTTGTGTTTTTAAGAGAAAAAAGGGTTATAAAATGAGTGAAGACAGATTTTTGAAATTAAGGCTTCAAGCTACTAAAAAAAGAGTATTTATAAATAATATTGTAAGTACTTTTTCTATATTTTTTGCAATAATTGGTCTTTTATTTCTTTTTTGGATAATATTAACACTAGTTATAAAAGGCATTGATGGTTTTAGTTTTAGGATGTTTTTAACTGATACTATAGAAGGCGGTATTAGAAACGCTTTAGTAGGTCATGCAATTTTGATAACTATAGCTTCTTTAATAGGTATTCCCATTGGGTTATTAGCAGGAACATATTTAAGTGAATATGGTGGTCCAAATGATAAAAAATCAAATTTCGTTAGAAATATGAGCGATATTATGATGAGTACCCCATCTATTGTAATTGGTGCTTTTGCATATGCAATATTAGTAAGTCCTATGAATAGTTATAGTGGTTTAGCTGGATCTATAGCACTTTGTATAATGATGATACCTGTTGTTTTAAAAACAACTGATGATATGTTGACACTTGTGCCACAAACTTTAAGAGAAGCAGCTATTGCACTTGGTGCACCTAAGTATAGAGTCATAGTAGATATAATTTTTCGTGCTGCTAAAAATGGATTAGTAACTGGTATAATACTTTCTATTGCAAGAGTTGCAGGAGAAACAGCACCACTTTTATTTACATCATTTCATAGTGATTTTTTTGTATTAAACCCATTAGAGCCTATGCCATCTCTTACAAATACAATTTATGAGTTTACACAATATCCAGATGAATATCAAAATATAATTGCATGGTCAACAGCGTTTTTATTAGCTGTATTTGTTTTAGGTATAAATATAGTGTGTAGATTTTTAATCAAACAAAAGAAAAGGTAACATATGTCAACTATAACTGAAATTCATGACAAAAAGATTTTAACTATCAAAGATTTTTCATTTTGGTATGCAAGTTCTCAAAGTCCAAATTTAAGGAATATAAATATGCCTGTTGCTATAAATAAAGTAACAGCACTCATTGGGCCAAGTGGATGTGGTAAATCAACACTTATTCGTTCCATAAATAGAATTCACGATCTTTATCCAGGCAATAGATATGAAGGAGAGATACTGTTTCATGATAAAAATATATTAGATCCAAAAACAGATTTAATAGATCTTAGAATAAAAATAGGAATGATTTTTCAACAACCTACAGCTTTTCCTATGAGTATAAAAGATAATGTTGAATATGGTTTAAAACTTCAAGGCATTAAAGATAAAAAAGTTTTATCTGAAATTACTGAAAAATCCCTAAAAGGTGCAAATATCTGGGATGAGGTTAAAGATAGATTAAATGATGATGCTGGCGGTTTGAGTGGTGGACAAAGGCAAAGACTTTGCATTGCTAGAGCGATTGCAGTTAGTCCAGATGTTTTGCTTTTTGATGAGCCAACTTCTGCACTTGATCCAATCTCAACTATAGCTATAGAAGAACTTATTAATAGACTAAAAGAAAAATACACCATAGTTATAGTTACGCACAATATGCAACAAGCTACTAGAATTAGTGATTATACTGCATTTATGTATCTTGGGGATTTGGTTGAATTTGGAGAAACTAAACAGATATTTGAAAATCCTAGAGAAAAACTGCTTCAAGAATATGTTGGTGGTAAATTTGGTTGATAGGTATTTAAAAAATTTTAAAAAATGTATTATATAATCTCTTTAGTATAAAGCTAAGGGTATAGTTTATGAAAAATATTTTACTTATAAATGGTGCTAAATTTTTTGGAAATTCTAGCGGAAGATTAAACCAAACACTTCATGATGTAGCAAAACAAACACTAACAAAAATGAAAAAAAATGTTAGTGAAACTATTATTGATAGTGGTTATGAAGTTTGTGATGAAGTAAAAAAATATTTAAAATCAGATCTTGTTATTTATCAAATGCCTGGCTGGTGGATGGGTGAGCCATGGATTGTAAAAAAATACATCGATGAGGTTTTCTCTAGTAGCGATGGAAAGTTTTTTAAAAATGATGGTAGAAGTAGTGCAAATCCTGCGAAAAACTATGGAAAAGGCGGTTTGCTAAAAAATAAAAAATATATGTTTAGTTTAACTTGGAATGCACCAATTGAAGCATTTAATGATAAAGATGAATTTTTTGGCGGCATTGGCGTAGATAAGGTATATTTACATTTGCATAAAGCTCACGAATTTATAGGTATGAGTGCACTTCCTACATTTATATGCAATGATGTTGTAAAAAATCCTAAAGTAGATGTTTTTATACAAAACTATAAAAAACATCTTATAAAATTTGTTGTGTAAATCAAAATGAATAGTCAAAATAATAGCAGTTTGCCAAGTGATATACAAAAAGAACTTATAGAAGAATTATTGGCTATAAAGCCAAAAGAAATTTGGCTTTTTGGAAGTTATGCAAAAGGTAATCCAAAACCAAGTAGCGATGTAGATCTTTTTGTAGTAAAGAAAAATTTAAAAGAAGAGTTTCACAGGGATTTTGTAAATTTAAGAAATGATCTTAAAAAATTTCAAGATAAATATGGCATAGATATAGATATATTTGTAGATACTAAATCAGGGATTAAAGAAAAAATTGCAAAAGGAGATAGTTTTTATACTTCAGTTTTTGATGGTGCGACTAAAATTTATAGCAAAAAAAGGCAAACCATAAATACTATAAAGAAACAATCAAAACAAAAAAATAAAATAGGTCTTTGGCTTAAACAAAATTTATTTAAAGAAGATGGATTTTAGTATAGGTTTATTTTTATTATATTTGCTATAAAACATTAAAACTAACAAACAAACAATAGCAGATATAGCACAAACAAACAACCCAGCATTTGCTCCAAACTTATTAGTGAAATATCCTGTAAATATAGCTCCAAACGGAACACTTCCTTGAAAAAACAGACTATAAATACTCATAACTCTTCCTCTAAATTCATTTTTGGTATTAAGCTGTATTGTTGAGTTTATGCTAGCTGCTGTTATAACAAAACAAAATCCTGTTAGTGATAAAAATAGTGCAATCACCCAAAAAATTTGCCATATTCCTATGCAAAATAGACTAAAAGCAGTTATGAAAGGTATTGTATTTATAAGTCTTAAGCTAAGTTTTCCATACATTGCTATAAAAAATGCTCCAAAAAATGAGCCTATGCCAAGAAAAGACATTAAATATCCAAAAGTTTGTTCCCCTCCGTCAAGGATAAATTTAGAAAGTGCTGATATGGTTATATTATAATGTGGTATAAACATAGTCATAATTAAAGTTATGAAAAGATTATGTGATATTATTTTTTGATTTTTTACATAATTAAAACCATCTTTAATAGACAATAATACATTGCCTTTATTTTCTTGTTTTGAAATTTTGCGATTTGGTTTTATAAAAAATAAACTTACTATGATGGCTGCAAAACTTATAGCATTAAATATAAAGCAGTATTTTACTCCAAAACTCATCATAACCATACCAGCAAGTCCTGGTCCTAAAACTCTTGCTACATTAAAAGCCATTGAGTTTAATGCAACTGCATTTTGTATATAATCATCGTTATCTACTAGCTCATAAACAAATGAGTGTCTAGCTGGTGCGTCAATACATGAGAAAATACCATTAGCAGTAGCCAACATAAGTATATTTATATATAACGCTTTATCTAAAATCGTCATGATACTAAAACCTATTGCAACTAACATTAGTCCAATTTGTGAAATAAATAGTATATATTTTGTATTAATTTTATCAACTAAAACACCAGAAAATAGCGATAAAATTAGTATTGGTAAAAATTGAGCAACTGCAACAATACTAACTAAAAACGGATCATCTGTTATAGTTAGTGCTAACCAAGGCTGAGCAATGCTTTGCATCCAAGAACCAATCAGTGATATATTCATACCAAACCAATAGTATCTGAAATTTTTGTATTTTAATGATATAAATGGATTTTTAAAATTTTTACTCATTTTGTTATGATATCAAAGTATACTTAATAAAAAAATTTAAGATATAATACGGATTTTGGAGTAAATTTTATGACAAGATTTTTTAATATTATAAAACAAAATGATCCTGCCAATTTTAGTTTTTTATGCTATAAAAGCTGTTGTTGCTGTGCTTTTGTGGCAAATATTTTTTATGGATTTGGTGGGCTTATATGGGCAAGTGCCGCGTCTGTAGGGATATTTTTCCTTATAAATATAAAAGGAAGCACAAAAGATGAAGTTTTTGCTTTTTTTTCTTATATAGCAACTTCCATCGCTTTTGTATATTTTATGGATAATTTTAGAAATCTTGGTTTATATCTTTTTATCCCGACATTTTTTTGGCTCTTTTTCATATCTTTTTGTTCGTGTTTTAATAAAAATTTAAGCTTAGCTTTAATCCAGACAACTTTTGGCGGATTTTTCTTGCTTATTGCTATAAAATATGAAAGCGATAAAACTGCCGTTATGATAGGATTTTTGATAGGTGGCTTAATATCAACATTTTTAAGAGTTGTTAGTTTTACATCACATGGAAAATTTACAAAAAAAGCATTTAGTGCGATTTTAGATGATTTGATAAATTTAAATGTAAATTTATTTGATAACAAATTTAGCAAATTTCAGCAAAAAAGCCTATTACACATAAGTAAATTAAAAGAATTATTTTCCTTAAAAAGTGTTCAGTTTAAAGATCAAAACTTAATAAAAAATCATTCAAGGGCTTTGTTTTATCTATATAAATGTGAAGAAATTTTACATCTTTTAAGCATTATTAGAGCGAGTTATAAACAGGTAAAAGATGATAAGATTATACAAGAATTACAAGATGAAATTTCTTTAAATCTAAAAAATTTAAAATTACTTTTTTTGGACAAAGATATTAAAGTAAAAAACGATGTATTTCTTAAACTAAAAGAGGAAAATAAAGAAGTTATATCATCTTTAGAAATTTTATACCATACATTTAATCTTTTTATATTAGGCGGAGAAAGAAAAATTAGCCTAGAAATAAAGCAAAAAAATAGTATTTTATCGCAAATAAAAAAATCATTTGATTTTACAAATTTGACTTTTAGATATTCGGTAAAATTTGCTTTTGCTGTTTCTTTGGGTGTGTTCATGGCTTTGTATTTTAATGTGGATCATGGATTTTGGATAGCACTTGGTGTTATGACTGTTATGAGATTTAGTGTTGATGATATTAAAAACGCTACAAAAGATACAATTATTGCTACTATTATAGGAATGGTTATTGGAGTTGGTTTGCTTTTGTTATTTGGTGTTAGTTTGATGTTTTATGTTATTGGTTTTATTATGCTGTTTTTAGTATTTTATATTAAACCTTTTAGCTTCTTTTTTTGGATGATTAATTTTATAATTTTACTAACAATGTATTTTGCTCTTGTTAGTGCAGACTATGAGGGACTTATGTTGCTTAGATTTGAAGATATGGCTGTTGGATTTTTAATCTCTATTATAATATCAAGTATATTTTGGAGACATAGATTAAAAGATGAAATAAGACCTATAATAGACAAAATATTAATAAATTTTTCAAATCTCTTATATACAATTATAAATAAAAATTTAGATAACTTCACTAACAATCAAAGTTTGTTGTTATTAAATTTAAAAGATTATAAAAATTCTATAAAAACTACTAAAAGCAAAATATTTGATGATATTTTATGTGAGTTTGAGCATATTGATGTAATGATTTTAAATTTAAAAACTTATTTGCAAAAGCATGATTTTGATGATGAGTTTGTAAATAATGATTTGTTAGCTATAAAAAGTCGATTTGATATGTTAAAAAGCTTAAATGACTATCTTCCATCTTATTTTTTTAGTGATTTTATGAATGATGATAAGAAACTGCTTACTATGATGAATAAAATAACGAATTATCAAGAAAATCTTTATGGTTATATTGACGATGCGAAAAATACAAAAATATGGTGAAATTTTAGTTATATTTATGCTTTTTAAAATAGTATATAACTTTAAAAATTTAATTAGGCAAAATTGTAAGAGATTTGTTAATTATACTCTACTAAAACTACAGCACTACAATGCCTTTATCTGCTTTATTAAATAATAATCTTTTGAGAAAAATTTTGCTTTACGGACATATTTATATTCACAATCAAATTTTATATTTTTAAAATATAACACTAAAATTTCAAATAATCAACAAAAAATATTTTGAAATTTTTGGTTTCTTCCTTTGAACTTATAAACTTTAAATCAACAAACTCTATAAATTTATTTTTAAATTTTCTAAATCTCATGTAAAAATACTTCTCATATGTTTGGTAACATTGCTTATTTTTCATTATACAAATTAAACTGAAATTTAATAATTTAACACCATTAAAGTAGGGGTCGATAAGTTCTCGTAACACAAAGAGAGTTTCTAATTTTTTTTGAGTTGTCGTATAATGTGTTCTTCAATTTTAAGCCAAATTTACATATCTTTTTTTAATTTTTAAGCATAACTCATCTTTTAACAAATTCATATAATCTTCAAATAAATATCCAGATGCCTTGTAGTAAGTTGTGTTAGCACTATCTTGGATTCTTTTGCTAAATTTAAAAGCGTAAGGTAAAATCTCATCTTCTAAAAATTCTTTTGCAATACAAATTCTTATGATTTTTAAAAGCAAATTTCAAAAATAAAAGTTCATTTGAAACACTATCAGATGGAAGCTCTGTAAAATAAGAGTTAAATTTTTTATCTTTATAAATTTGAGCTATTTCTACTGAATTTTGAGTATAAATTTGTGGCAATCTGTTGAGTAGTAAATGAAGCAAAGGGAGAGGCTTTTGTTTCATCTAAATTAGCTATAAAAAGTCTTGTAAAATCAGCATTTATATCTTTAAAGTCATCAAATTTACTTAATAACTCAACCTCTTTTCTAAATGATTCGCTATATCTTTCATAAAAATAATTTTTATGCAAATATAGGCTTTTTATTTTATTAAAAAGCCTTTCATTTGCACTATAAAATATTTGCGCGAAAAATCCCGCACAAAAACTATAACATAACATGAGTATTTACTAATCCATAAAAAATAGCTCTAATTGCTAAGATTCCAAGTATTCCTATAATTAAAGCTAGTCCTGCTATGATTTTGCTTTTGTTTCTAAGATAGATATTAAAATACCAAATTGTCATAGCAAGTCCTACAAGCATAGCACCCAAAAAAATAAACTTAGAGTAGTTTCCTTGAAGCAGATCAAATGGATTTATAATACCTGCTACTTGAACATTTCCTAAATGCAGAGTTTGAAATACTATTGCAACTAAAAGCATACCACCGCCAAATAGTCCAACTAAAAATGCCATCTTTTCTTCATGCTCTTCTTTTGCAAAAAATGTGTGATACATCAATCCGCCTAAGAAAAACATACAAGCATAGAAGTTGATTAATGTTACATCAAATCTCCAAGTTGTAACGGTGCGTTGCATACTTCCATAGGCTCCTGCCATAAAAAATATACATAAAATTCCACTTATTAAAGCTAGATATAAAAATATCTTATTATTTTTATACCAAAGTAAAAGAGCAAAAAGCAGCACAAGTCCTGCAAAAGCAACTTCATTATTCATCCAGCCTATATGCCACTCATGATTTGCATAAAACACTCCCATTCTTCTTATGAAATTTAGTGAGTGAGTTATATCTCCTAAGTGAAATAGTGATGGAAGCATAGCTATACCCATAGCAATAGTAGTAAATATGCCAAATTTTTTAATGTTTGTTCTAATTCCTTGATAATAAGCAGGAGTATAAACAAAAACTAACCCTATAATAGCTTGTGCAAATACTGTAAAAAATAGAAGTGGAATTTCAGCAGCTATAATATCAAACAATATCATCTTTTACTCCTTGATAGCGATGTGGCAGATGCATAACTCCACCTTTATCACCACTTTTTCTAGTGTTTTTCTCAGGTTTTATAACTAAATTTGGTAGTGTTGCACTCTCTTTTATCAAAGGTGCAACGCTTGCTAAATAGCCATGTTTAGCTCTTAAATCAGATATATTTCCATAATCTAGCGCCCTAAATGGACACGAGGCAACGCAGATTGGATCAAGTCCCTCATCAAGTCTATCTATACAGCCATCGCATTTATTCATATGTTTTTCAGTAGCGTTAAATTGTGGTGCACCATATGGACATGCCATAGCACAAGCTTTACAGCCAACACAAATTTTATCATTTACCATAACAATGCCATATCTTGTCTTCATCATAGCACCAGTTGGACAAGCTTTTAAACAGGCTGGATCTACGCAGTGATTACAACTTATAGATGTGTAGTAAGCAAAAACATCATTTGAGATGATAGTGCCTTCTTCATTCATACTATATCCACCACCTTCATACTCATAAACTCTTCTAAAATTTACTCCCACTGGTCTATCTTTGTAATCTTTGCAAGCCATTTGACAGGTTCTGCAACCTACGCACCTGCTTTGATCTATCATAAACCCAAATTGATCATCTTTATTTAATTTACTCATTTATTAAGCCTTTCTTATCTCTACTAAAACAGAATGAACGCCATTTCCCTTAGCTATCGCTGTTGGTTGATCTGATGTTAGAGTATTTATACATCCGCCTACATCAATACCATTTTCAAATTTAGCCCATCCGCCTTGATATGTTAAAGCAGCACCTGGTATTACTCTTGAAGTTACCTTTGCAATTCCACTTATCTTTCCTATGTGATTTTCCACTATAACCTTATCGCCTGTTTTAATATCTCTATTTTTAGCATCAAATTTGCTAATTAAAATTTCTTGTGGATTTAGTTCTCTAATAGCAGGACTATCCCAAAAACTTGAATGTGTTCTTCCCTTGTAATGATATCCATAAAACTGAATTGGATATTTTTCTCTCATTGGATCTCTTGGCCCCATTAGAACATCTTCAAATACCGGAACAGGCTCTATTTGTTGACCTGGTAAAAGTTTCCAAGTTTTTTTCATCTCAGCCAACTTTGTTGAATAAATTTCAATCTTTCCTGTTGGAGTGTTTAGTGGGTTTGATTTGGGGTCTTTGATAAAATTTTCAAGAGCTATTCTTGGTTTTACGGGCTTATCAATTTTCCAAAAACCTTTGGTTTTTATTTCATTATAAGAAGGTAAAAAGCTATATTTTTTTGTTGTGTCATTCCATAACCATTCAAGCCATTCGTCCCAAGTTCTCTTTTCTGTAAATTGTGCTTCAAATTCACGACCACCAAGCTTATTTGCTAAAAGAGTGCAAATTTCATATGGTGTTTTAGTTTCACCAAGTGGCTCTATGGCTTTTTGAGCAAATATTGCATACGGTCTCGTGCTACAATCGCCCATTGTAACTCTAACAATATCATTGTATTCAAAAGACAAAGCGCTAGGCAAAATTATATCTGCATATGAATTTGAGTGAGTTCTTGTAATATTAACATCTATAATTAACTCGCACAAGCTTTCATCTTCTAAAATTTTGCTAGTTGTTTGAATATCTGCATGTTGATTTGTTAGACAATTTCCACCTAAATTAAAGATTATTTTAATAGGAGCTTTCAAGTGGTCTGCATTTCTAACGCCGTGTTCTAGGGCAGTCATCTTTTCACCAAGCCTAACTCCCTCATACCATAAAAAGCATGGAATAGAAGTTTTAACTGGATTATTAAAAGGCAGTGGAGTTGTATCAAAATTCCAACTGCTTCCGCCTCTACCACCTGTATTTCCACCTAAAATACCAACATTTCCTGTCATACAGGCTAGTGTCGCGATAGCTCTACTTGATTGTTCGCCGTTTGCATGGCGTTGTGGTCCCCAACCTTGTTCTATAAAACATGGCTTTGTAGAGGCTATCTCTCTTGCAAGTTTTATAATCCTTGAAGTTGGTATTCTTGTAATTCTCTCTGCCCATTCTGGAGTTTTTGGAGTTTTATCATAGCCTGTTCCTAAAATATAATCCATATAAGAGCTATTCTCTGGGGCATCTTCTGGCAAGGTTTCTTTGCTAAATCCTATACAATATTTATCTAAAAACTCTTTATCATATAAATTTTCTTTGATCATAACATAAGCCATACCTGCTATTAAAGCAGCGTCGGTTCCTGGAGCTATTGGGATCCACTCATCGCTATTTCCTATCATAGTGTCGTTATATTGTGGATCTATACAAATAATTCTTGTGCTATTTTTTTCTCTCATTTGTTGCAAAGAATATCCAATCGATGAGCCACCCATTCTGGTTTCTGCATGATTTGAACCAAATAAAACAGCAAGTTTTGCATGAGCTAAATTTTCAATATCAGACCCTGCACTTGTGCCATAAAAACAAGTTAAACCATTAGCTATTTGAGCGGTCGAATAGCTATTGTGATAATTTAGATAACCGCCAAAAAAACTGAGCAATCTATGATAACTACCATCCAACCAACCTGCCATAGTTGAACCAATAGTGCCTGTGTGATAAAGTATATAAAGTGCTTCATTTCCATACTTTTCTTTTACTTCTTTCATCTTAGAAGCTATTGTATTAATAGCCTCGTCCCAACTAATTCGTTCAAATTTACCCTCTCCTCTTTTTCCAACTCTTTTTAACGGATAAAGAAGTCTATTTGGGTTATAGTATCTATATCTTGTAGAGCGTCCTCTAATACAGGCTCGTATTTGACGATTTTCGTAGGTGTCATCACCATCATCATCTGTTGTCATATGAGTGATGATACCATCTTTTACATGAGCTTTTAGCATACATTTACTGCCACAATTTACTGGACAGCCGCCAATAAAGGTTTTTTCTTCATCATTTTTTAGTGGATTTAGCTCATTTGCTGATGCGCTCATAACATAAGCACCGGTAAGTCCGCTAAGTTTTAAGAAATTTCGTCTATTTACTCTCAAATTATCTCCTTTTCTCAAAATAAAATAATTATACCTCTCACTTATTAACTTAAGCTTAAATTAATTTTTTATATCTAAGTATCTTTGTCGAAGTTAACTTATAGATAGAAGTATAAATGTGTCGTTAAGTTTTTAAATTACGAAATATTTTTAAAATCTAAAATCGAAATTTAAACTTTTTTATTTGGTATTAAGCTAGATTTATTAATTATTGTGGCGGGCAGAGAGAGATTCGAACTCTCGGTGAGTTTCCCCACACACGCGTTCCAGGCGTGCTCCTTCAACCACTCGGACATCTGCCCTACAAGTGGCACATTCTAGCAAATTTAATCTTAAATTAAAATTTTTATAATCTAGCTAATACTTTAGGTTTATGTTTTATAAGTTAGTTTTGATTTAAATAAATGTTATTTTATGAGTTATTAAATTTTGTATTAAAGCCAATAAATCAATGATAATTCTTTATAATAACAATATATAAATTTTTTAATGATTATGCCAATAAGGCATTGTTATCGCAAAATTTGTTGCAAACTAATAACAATATTTCTTGTTTTGTTAGTAGTGTTGTTTTTTAAATTTAGCTAGCAAAAACAAAATTTAATGCTTTTGCTAGCTATAAAGAATATAATGTTTTATTTAATTAAATTTTTTGCAATATCTGCTATATTTTTAGGAGTAAATCCAAAGTGTTCGAATAAATCCTCGGCTTTTGCACTTTTTCCAAAACTTTTCATACCAAAAACTTCATCTGCAAATTTATACCATTCATTGGAATTTGCAGCTTCAACGGCTAAAATGAAACTATGTTCATCAAAAATTTCTTTTATATAGCTTTGTTCTTGTTCGCAAAGCAGATCAAAACAAGGTGCGCTAACAACATTTACGCTTATATTTTCACTCTCTAAAATTTCAGCAGTCTTTAAACATAAACTAACTTCGCTTCCGCTTGCAACAAGTGTTAGTTTTGGTTTGTTTGATTTTTTAAGCAAATAAGCACCATTTTTTACATCTCCGAAAATCGGCTCTCCTATATATTCTAACCCTTGGCGAGAACATACAAAAGCACTAGGCGAGTTTAAACTAAGTGCTTTTTGCCAAGATTTTACATTTTCATTTCCATCAGCTGGTCTAAAAACATAGAAATTTGGCATAGCTCTTAGCATAGATAGTTGTTCTATAGGTTGATGAGTTGGTCCATCTTCTCCTACGCCAATGCTGTCGTGAGTAAATATAAAAAAGTGCTTTAAACCCATTAAAGCAGCCATTCTAGCTGAGTTTTTAAGATAATCGCTAAAAATGAAAAATGTAGCTGAAAAAGGCAAAAATAGACCATATCTTGCAAAGGCGTTATTTATAGCTGCCATTGCATGTTCTCTTATACCAAAGTGTAAATTTTTGCCATGTGGAAAATCACCCATTTCTTTAAGCTCAGTTTTATTTGATGGTGCTAAATCAGCACTCCCACCTAAAAATCCAGGAAGTGCTGCGGCAATAGCGTTTATTATCTCTCCATTGCTATCGCGAGTTGCAATTTTTTTGTTTTTAAAATCAGGATAAGTTATTTTAGAAAAATCAGGATTTTTTAGCTCGTTTAATAATTTTTTCTTATCTTCACTTATGGTTGACACTTCTTTATCCCATAAAGATTGTGCCAAATCACCCTTTTCAACAGCACTTCTAAATCTTATTAATACATCATCACTTACAAAAAATTTCTCATCAGGATTAAATCCTGCGAGTTTTTTTGCTTTTTTTATAAGCTCTTCTCCTAGCGGCGAGCCGTGAGATTTGTGTGAACCTTCTAAATCTGCAGCACCTTTAGCGATAGTTGTATTTGCAATGATTAGATATGGTTTTTCTTTATTTTTGGCTTCATTTATAGCAAATTCTATCTCATCGTAATTATGTCCATTTATCCTTGCAACCTCAAATCCTTGTGCTTCAAAACGAGCTTTTACATCCTCATTCCAAGAAATACTAGTTGAGCCTTCGATTGTTATACAATTTGAGTCATAGATGATAACAAGATTATCTAGGCAGTATCTACCAGCTAACGCACATGCTTCATAACTAATTCCTTCTTGTAAGTCTCCATCACCGCATAAACAATAAATCTTGTGATCTATAATTTTTTTGTTTTCATCATTTAGTAAATTTGCTGCATATTTTGCTGCCATTGCAAAACCAACAGCATTTGCAACACCTTGCCCCAAAGGTCCTGTTGAAATTTCAACTCCATTAGTTTCTATTTCAGGGTGTCCTGGGGTTTTTGAGTTGAGTTGGCGGAAGTTTTTAAGATCATCCATATCTAAATCATATCCACTTAGGTATAAAAAGCTATAAACTAACGCACTTGCATGTCCGCCTGAAAAGACTAATCTGTCGCGGTTTAACCATTTTGGATTTTTAGGGTTGTGCTTTAAATGTTTTGCTAAAACAACCATAATATCTGCAAGTCCCATAGGTGCGCCAGGATGTCCAGAGTTTGCTTTTTGAATCATATCAGCACTTAAAAATCTTATAGTATCAGCCATTTTTTGATACATTTATTATCCTTTTATATATTTGTTTATTAAATTTTTTATCATATTTTGAAATTTATCATCAAATTTAGAAATCTGAGTATAAATTTCATCTATAAGTGAGTTTTTAGCTTCTATTGCACCGTTTAATCCAAGTAAATTTGTAAATGAATTTTTATTAGTATCGTTATTTGTAGGTTTTCCAGCTTCATTGCTCGATGATGTTGCGTCTATTATATCATCTTGAATTTGAAAAGCAAGCCCTAATTTTAGCCCTATGTCATAAATTTCTTTTGTGTTGCTTTGTCCGCTTATGATAGCACCCATTTCAAGTGAAGATGCTATCAATGCGCCTGTTTTGTGTTTATGAAGAAATTTAAGTTCATTTATATCTAAGTGTTTGTTTTCAAAAAAACAATCTATTGCTTGACCCAAAACCATACCATAAATTCCTGCATTTTTCGATAAACTCTGTATACACAAAATTTTCGTTTTATCATCTAAATTTGCATTCGATAATACAAAAAAAGCATGAGTGTTTAATGCATCTCCTGCTAAAATAGCAGTAGCTTCATCATATGTTGTATGAAGAGTTGGCACTCCCCTTCTAAAAGGTGCATTATCCATAGCTGGTAAATCATCATGTATTAGTGAATAAGTGTGGATCATTTCAAGAGCTAAAGCTACATCCATAGCACTATCTAAAAGTTCTGATTTGTAAGCTTCAACCATACTAAGTAAAAGTTGAGCTCTAAAATGTTTTCCGCCAGCTTTTAACATAGTTTTTAATGATTCATCAAAATGAGGATGAAAACTATCAGTGCACGGTAAATTGCTATCTAAGTGTTTAATAAATTTATCTAATACACTCATCTTTTTACCCTTATAAAAAAATGAAAATCATTTCTAGATACTAAGAAATAATATGTATTTCTATCTGCTTTTGCTATAAAATCATTTACGGCTGATAAGTTTTTAAAATTTTGTTGATCTATTTGAATTATTTTATCGCCCCGCTTAAATCCATCTTTTTGTGCCATAGAATCAGATCTAACAGATTTTATTGTAAGGTTATTATTTAGAATTAATCCGTATTTATTTAAAAACTCTAAACCAACATTTTTTGGTTTTGGTGTTACTATTTTTTTAGGTGACTGTTTATCTTGCTGTTGTGCTAAATTTAAATCAAACATAGAAATAAGAGTTTGGTTGGTATCTTCTTTGTTGTTTTCTTCATTTTGAGGTGAAATTTTTATATCAAATTTTATTTTTTCTCCATCTCTTAAAACTTCTACTTTTATGATTGAATCTTTATCTGAAAAAAGTATGATTTCATTCAATTCTCTAAGTGATTTTGGTTTTATATCATTTATACTTAAAACCTCATCGTCTTTTAATAACATTTTACCTTTACCAAATGGATTTACTTCACTTACTATAAATTTATCATCTTTGGTTTTATCAAATTTAACACCTATGTCCCCATAAAACACTTCACTTGATTTAACAAAATGTTCTAAATATCTTGAACCTATAAATTTATCTTTACCAACACTAATTCCCATTACACCGCAACAAGGAGCCGATAAAATTCCAGTTTTATTTGCTTCAAAGCTAAGAGTATCGAGAATTCCAAGATTTTCGCCAAGCTCTTTTATATGCCCCATTTGAGTGTTATTATGCTCTAAAATTCCAACCCAATTACTTTTATCTAACTCTCTTTCATTACCAAGTTTAGCAGGAGCAAGGGCTGTATCGCTAGAAACTAGATAAAGTTGTAAATAAGGATCAAATTTGAGATACTTTTTTGGAGCTTTTTCACCAGTTCTAGGAACTGCAATGAGATTTGGCTTGATAACAAGTCCAAACATCCCATCTATATATACACCAGAATCTTTTAGTTTTTCATAGCAAACATTAAAATCATCTTGAGTAGGTCTAGCCTCTCCAAACAATAAGTTAATACACACAATTAACAATAAAAGCTTTTTCATTTATCCTCCAAATCCGCCTAATCCTCCAAGCATTTTGCTTGCAAGCTGTTTTTTGTTGTCTTCTACCATTTTCATAACATCGTTTATTGCAGATATTATCAAAATTTGCATACTTTCTTTATCTTCAAGTAAACTATCATCTATACTTAAGTCTATGATTTCGCCTTTTCCGTTCGCACTAATATTTACTAATCCACCACCACTTTTTGCACCAAAAGTAAGATTTTCGTTTTCTTTTTCAAATTCTTGTGCCTTTTTTTGAACTTCATTTAATACATCACCCATTTTTGAAAAATCAAATCCCTCAAACATATTTAGCCCTTTATTTCGTTATTTTCATCTACATGTACTATTTTTGGTTTAAATGTTTTTGCTTCGTTGTAATCCATACTTCCATAAGCTATAATTATAACCAAATCATCCTTGCAAACTTTTCTTGCAGCTGCACCATTTAGGCAAATTTCTCCTTTTTTATCACTTTTTATAACATATGTTGAAAATCTCTCGCCGTTGTTTATATTTACAATATCTACTTTTTGATATTCAAGTAAATTTGCTTCTTTCATCAAATTTACATCTATTGAAATAGATCCGACATAGTTTAAATCAGCATCTGTAACCTTAGCTCTATGAATTTTGCTTATCATTACATCTATATTCAAATCTTATCCTTTTACTAAATTTAAAATGGTTTCTTGATCGCTATAATGGTATTTTACACCTTTTATCTCTTGATAATTTTCATCGCCCTTGCCAAGCACGACTACAATTTCGCCATTTTTTGCCATATCTATAGCCATTTTTATGGCTTTTGTTCTATCTTCTTCGCAAGTTGCATTTTTGCTCATATCCATACCAGAACAAATATCGTTTATGATATCAAGTGGTTCTTCAAAGCGCGGATTATCGCTAGTTACTATGCTATATTTTGCATAGTGTTGCACGATTTTGCCCATTAATGGTCTTTTTGTTTTATCTCTGTTGCCACCAGCCCCAAATACTACTATTAGTTCATTATCTTTAAGAGCGTCTAAAACCTTTTCTATTCCATCAGGTGTATGAGCAAAATCAACTATAACTGTTGGGTTATCACAAATTTTTTGAACCCGTCCTTCTACACCTGCGAAATTTGATAGAGCTTTTGAAATCTCTTTGCAAGAGTGTTTTGTTAGCATTTTTATAGCTCCAAGTGCCGCTAATAGGTTATAAAGATTAAATTCTCCTTGTAAGTCGCTACTTAGCTCAAATTTCTCACTTCCATTTTTTAAAACAGCTTCTATTCCGCCTCTTAATGAGTAAGCTTCAACTCCAAAAGTAGCAGGTCTTTTTATAGCATATGTTAAAGCTTCTTTTGGATTGTAAACTATATGTTCATCATCACTATTAATGAGTTTTGGTGTATCATCTGCAAAAAAACTGCTTTTTACCCTTGCATATTTGACCATACTTCCGTGATAATCAAGATGATCTTGTGATAAATTTGTAAATACTTTTAAAGCAAAATTTAACCCTTCTATACGGTTTTGTGCTATTGCATGAGAACTAACTTCCATAACAAAAAAATTACATTTTTCTTCACTTGCTTTTTTTAAATAACTTAGAGTTGTTAAGATTGGCATTGTTGTAAGAGATTTTTCATCTATTCTTTTGTCATTAACAAAGGCACCTCTTGTTCCACAAAGTCCGCATCCATAGCCAAGATCTATTAAAGCAGAATATATGGCAGCTGCAGTTGTAGTTTTGCCATTTGTTCCAGTTATTCCTATAATTTTTATATCTTTATCTATACCAAGTAGCTTTTTAGCTTCGTCTAATGATATAATGCTAGCACCATTTTTTATAGCGTCATTTTCAAATTTAGCATTCATTTGTGTTTTTACAAATTTACAACCTTTTTCGCATTCATTTGAATTATCTGTTATAAAAAAATTATCAAATTCTATTTTCATTTTCTTGCCTTTGTGAAATTTGCTTTATGAGTATATGAAGTCTTTCGTCATCTGGGAAAATTTGTGCAGCACTTTCTAAATAATTAAGCCCAAGCTCTATAAATCCATTTTTTATAAGATTATCTAAAAATTCAAGTAAGTCATCTCTGTTTGATATCATAACTTTACTTGAAAACATGATATTTTCAAATGTATTTTTAAAATCGCCATTATCTTTTACCAAAGACATAAATTCACTATATGAAATCGCATTTTGCATCATTAAATTTAAAGTGGTATTTTCAAATTTTGATTCTAAAATTTCTATAATACTATTTAAATCATCAGTATTTTCTTTATTTTTCATTTTTTTTAAAACTATGTCAAATATCGTTTGGGCTTCATTTTTGTTGGTTTTTGCTAGCTCGCAAATATTTATAAGCATCAATATAAATTTAGAATCCATTGTTTCATAAAGCATAGAAAAACAAGTTTTTGCAAGTTCATAGTTTCCATCATAAAAAGCTTTGATTGCAATATTTTTATATTTCAAATTTCTCACCTACTGGTATATTTACAACTTCTATTTCTGGGTGAATGTCTATTTTTAGTTGTCTTTCAACACCATATTTTAATGTTTGTCCGCTTGATGGGCAACCATGACAGGCACCAATCAATCTAACATAGACTTTTGCATTTTTTATTCCTAAAAATTCCATTCCTCCGCCATCTTTTTCAAGCATAGGAAGTATTTTAGCTAAGCTTATTTTTACTGGTTTTAAAAGCTCTTCATCGCTAAATGGTATCATAATTTTTCCTTACCCATAAAAATAACCTATATAATAGCAAAAATTTCATAACATTTTTATAAACACATTTTATAAGGTTATATACAGAAGATAAAAAATGATTTTTTTGATTTAAAATTTAATTTGATTTAACTATTTTATTTCCTTTTTTTAAGGAAATAAATATGTAAATTTTAGCAAAAAAACACTATATTCCTTGACTTTTGATACTTAATCTTGATAATATACAAATCTTTTTTTAATAAAAAAGGTCGCATGTTCGCGACAAGTTCTTTGTAAAAGGAAAAATCATGGAAAGAATAAGGTTAAAGCTAAAAGCTTACGACCATAGAGTTCTAGATCGCACAGTTGCAGCCATTGTAGAAGCTGTTAAGAGAACAGGTGCGGACGTTAGAGGTCCTGTGCCAATGCCAACAAAAATCAAACGCTACACAGTCTTAAAATCTCCACATGTAAATAAAGATTCACGCGAGCAGTTTGAGATGAAAATTCATGCACGTATGCTTGATATTGTCGCAGCTACGCCGGATACGGTCGATTCACTTACAAAACTTGACCTTGCTCCAGAAGTAAATGTCGAAGTTCGTGCAATGGGCAAGTAAGAAAACAAGGATTAAGTTATGGAATACATTGTAGAAAAAATCGGTATGAGCCGAACTATAGCAACTATTAGCACTCCTGTTACCTTGCTTAAACTTGTAAATACTAAAGTTTGTGAGTTAGCAGAAGGCGGAAAAGCACTTGTAGCTTATGCACAAGGTAAAGCAAACAACAAAGCTATAGCTGGGCAACAAAAAAAATATAATTTAACAGCAGAATTTAATAAATTTGCAACTATCGAAGTAGCAAATAATGAAGCTGGTGATTTAGATGTTTCGCCATTAAGTGAAGCTAAAGTTATAAAAGTAAGTTTTAATGATAAAGGTCGCGGTTATCAAGGTGTTATGAAAAGACACGGATTTGCAGGCGGTCCAAAATCTCATGGTAGTAGATTTCATAGAAGACATGGATCTATCGGTAACTGTGAATGGCCAGGTAGAGTTCAACCAGGTATGAAAATGGCAGGACATATGGGTAATAAAAAAGTAAGCGTTAAAAACGAGTTAATGAGCTTTGATAAAGAAAACGGAATTCTTGTATTAAAAGGCTCAGTTCCTGGATTTAATGGTGCTATGGGTAGAATAAGGATAGTAAAATGAGTAAAATAACCATTTTAGATGATAAATTCAAAAAATCAGGCGAACAAGAGCTTCCTGCATCTTACGCTGAGGTAAACCCACACAACCTATATCTTTATGTAAAATCTTATCTATCATCTGTTCGTGCAAATACAGCACATTCAAAAGGTAGATCAGAAGTAAGTGGTGGAGGTAAAAAACCATGGAGACAAAAAGGTCGTGGTGGTGCAAGAGCTGGCTCAACTAGAACAAATGTTTGGGTAGGCGGTGCTGTTGCATTTGGTCCTACAAACGAGAGAAATTATAATCAAAAAATAAATAAAAAACAAAAAAGATTAGCATTAGAATTTGCTTTAGCACAAAAAGCTGAGTCAAATAGTATTTTTGCAGTTGAAAGCATTTTAATTCCATCTGGAAAGACAAAAGATGCAGTTAGTATGCTAAAAAAACTAAATGTTCGTGATGCACTTATAGTAGGCGATTTTTCAAATGAGAAAAATTTCACTGAAGGTAAAGCAGTAGAAATAGAAAATACATTTTTAGCTTATAGAAATTTACAAAATTGCTATATAGTAGATAAAAGTGAGATAAATGCTTATCTTGTTTCAGTATTTAAAACAGTGATTTTTGAAAAATCAGCACTTGAATCAATAGTAAAAGAGGGCTAAGATGGCAGATATAACAGATATAAAAACAATTATTTATACAGAAAAAACTCTCTCACTTCAAGAAAATGGTGTTGTTGTTATCCAAACTTCACCTAAAATGACTAAAAATGGTTTAAAGGCTGTTTTGAAAGAGTATTTTGGGATTACGCCACTTAGAGTTAATTCCCTAAGACTTGATGGCAAAGTTAAGAAATTTAGAGGAAGAACTGGTGTTAGAAATGACATCAAGAAATTTTATGTCAAGTTGCCTGAAGGCGTAAGTCTTGAAAATATGGAGGCTTAATTATGGCTATAAAAACATATAAACCTTATACTCCAAGTCGTAGATTTATGACAGGACTTAAAAATGATGATATAACAGCTAAACCTAGTGTTAGATCTTTGCTTGTTAAAATACCTGCAACAGCTGGTAGAAATCATAATGGTAGAATAACATCTCGCCATAAAGAAGCAGGTGCTAAAAAGCTTTATCGTATAATAGACTTTAAGCGTCGTAAATTTGGTATAGAAGGCGTAGTTGAAGCTATTGAATATGATCCAAATAGAAATTGTAGAATAGCGCTTATTAGCTATAAAGATGGCGAAAAAAGATATATTATTAAACCAAATGGATTAAATGTTGGAGATGTAGTTGCTTCTGCTGAATCTGGATTAGATATAAAACCAGGAAATGCTATGAAATTAAAAAGCATTCCAATTGGTACAATTATCCACAATATAGAGTTAAAACCAGGAAAAGGTGCTCAAATGGCAAGAAGTGCTGGTGGTTATGCACAACTTATGGGTAAAGAAGATAAATATGTAGTTCTTAGATTACCAAGTGGTGAAATGAGACAAGTTTTAGCCGAATGTATGGCAACCGTAGGTGTTGTTGGTAATGAAGATTGGTCAAATATATCTATAGGTAAAGCAGGCAGAAATCGTCATAGGGGAATTCGTCCTCAAACTAGAGGTTCAGCTATGAACCCAGTAGATCACCCACATGGTGGTGGTGAAGGTAAGAAAAATTCTGGTAGAAATCCTGTTACGCCTTGGGGTCAACCAACTAAAGGTTATAAAACAAGACGCAAAAAAGCAAGTGATAAGCTTATAATTTCAAGAAAGAAAGGAAAATAAGATGGCACGATCACTTAAAAAAGGTCCTTTCGTAGATGATCATGTAATGAAAAAAGTTGTAGCTGCAAAAAAAGCAAATGACAACAAACCTATAAAAACTTGGTCAAGACGCAGTACGATTGTGCCTGACATGATCGGACTTACATTTAATGTCCATAATGGTAAAAGTTTTATTCCTGTGTATGTAACAGAAAATCACATAGGTTATAAATTAGGTGAGTTTGCTCCAACTAGAACATTTAAAGGCCATAAAGGCTCTGTTCAAAAGAAAATAGGCAAGTAGGAGGAAATATGAGTAAATCAACTATTAAATTTATTAGACTTTCTCCAACTAAGGCTAGACTTATAGCAAAGCAAATTCAAGGTATGAATGCTGAGTTTGCACTAGCTACTTTAGAATTTACACCAAATCGTGGTGCTAAATACATAGCAAACGCTATATCATCAGCTGTTGCAAATGGCGGGTTTGAGCCAGAAGAAGTTATAGTTAAGAGTTGTCGTGTGGATGCTGGTCCTGTTCTTAAAAGATTTAGACCAAGAGCAAGAGGAAGTGCGAGTCGCATTAGAAAACCAACTTCTCATATTATGGTAGAAGTAGCAAAAGCTGAAAAGAAGGAAGACTAAGATGGGACAAAAAGTTAATCCAATAGGACTAAGATTAGGAATTAACAGAAACTGGGAATCAAGATGGTTTCCATCAAAAGCATCTTTACCTGAGAATATTTCAGAAGATTATCAAATAAGAAAATTCCTAAAAAAAGAGCTTTATTATGCTGGTATAAGTCAAATTCTAATAGAAAGAACAGCTAAAAAGCTTCGTGTTACTATAGTTGCAGCAAAACCTGGAATTATAATAGGTAAAAAAGGAAGCGATGTTGTTAAACTTGGAGAAAAAGTAAAACAACTTATAAATAAAGATGTAAATATAAATATAAAAGAAGAACATAAGGCTGGTGCTTCAGCTCAACTTGCTGCAGAAAATGTTGCTATGCAATTAGAACGCCGTGTTGCTTTTAGAAGGGCTATGAAAAAAGTTATACAAAATGCACAAAAATCAGGTGCAAAAGGTATAAAAATTTCAGTTGCTGGTCGTTTAGGTGGTGCTGAAATGGCAAGAACTGAGTGGTATTTAGAAGGGCGTGTTCCACTTCATACTCTAAGAGCTAGGATAGATTATGGATTTGCTGAAGCTCATACAACTTATGGAAATATAGGTATAAAAGTGTGGATATTTAAAGGTGAAGTTCTTCAAAAAGGCATTCAAGCTGAAAAAAGAGAAGAATCTGCTCCAAAGAAAACACGCAGATCTAGAAGGAGTAAATAGTCATGTTGATGCCAAAAAGAACAAAATTTCGTAAAATGATGAAAGGTCGCAATCGTGGTTATGCTACTCGTGGAACTCAGCTTGCAACTGGAGATTTTGCCCTAAAAGCTGTTGAGGCTGGTAGAATCAACTCAAGACAAATTGAAGCTGCGCGTATTGCTATGACTCGTTTTGTTAAAAGACAAGCAAAAATCTGGATAAGAGTATTTCCTGATAAACCAATAACTAAAAAACCTTTAGAAACTCGTATGGGTAAAGGTAAAGGCGGAGTTGAAGAGTGGGTAATGAACATTAAACCTGGTAGAATCATATTTGAGATGGCAGGTGTTGATGAGGCTACTGCAAGAGAAGCGTTAGCACTTTCTAAAAGTAAATTGCCTTTTAAAACTAAGTTCGTAAACAGGGAAAGTGAAAATGAATTATACTGAGTTAAAAGATAAAAGTGTTAGCGAACTTAACACTATGTTGGTAGAAAAGAAAAAGTTGCTTTTTGTTTTAAGACAAAAGTTAAAAACTATGCAGTTAAATAACCCTAAAGAGATTAGTCTTTTGAAAAAAGATATCGCTAGAATCAATACTGCAATCAACGCGATTAAATAGGGGGAAAAAGATGGCATTAAAAAGAGAAATTCAAGGCGTTGTAGTTCAAAAATCTGGAGATAAAACAGCTAGCGTTCTTGTTGAAAGACGCGTTATGCATCCTAGATATAGAAAAATTGTTAAGAAATTTAAAAAATATCTAATTCATGATGAAAAAAATGAGACAAAAGCTGGTGATACAGTTGTTGCTATAGAGTGTAGACCACTTAGTAAAACAAAATCATTTAGACTTAAATCTGTAGTTGCAAAAGGAGTAGAATAATGATTCAAAGTTTTACAAGACTTGCAGTTGCAGATAATAGTGGTGCAAAAGAGCTTATGTGTATCAAAGTTTTAGGCGGTTCAAAAAGACGATATGCAACTATAGGCGATATCATAGTTTGTTCAGTAAAAAAAGCTCTTCCAAATGGTAAAGTAAAAAGAGGTCAGGTTGTAAAAGCGGTTATTGTTAGAACTAAAAAAGAGATTCAAAGAGATAATGGTTCTCTTATTAGATTTGATGAAAATGCTGCTGTTATATTGGATGCTAAAAAAGAGCCTGTTGGAACTCGTATTTTTGGTCCTATTGGTAGAGAAGTAAGATATGGTGGATTTATGAAAATAGTTTCACTAGCTCCGGAGGTTCTATAATGACTAAATTTAAAATTAAAAAAGGTGATGAAGTTAAAATTATAGCTGGTGATGACAAAGGAAAAACTGGTAAAGTTTTATCTGTTCTTCCTAAAAAAAATCAAGTTATAGTTGAGGGCTGCAAAGTAGCTAAAAAGGCTGTTAAGCCAAGTGAAAAATTCCAAAATGGTGGTTTTATAAATAAAGAAATGCCTATGGATATTTCAAATGTAGCGAAAGTTGAAGGATAATAGTTATGGCAAGATTAAGAGAAAAATATAACTCATCTATAAAAAATGAATTAGCAAAAGAATTTGATATAAAAAATCCTATGCTAATACCATCTCTTGAAAAAATTGTTATAAGTGTTGGTGTTGGCGATAGCAGTAAAGATCAAAAAGTGCTTCAAAATATGGCAGATACTATATCTTTAATAGCTGGACAAAAATCAGTTGTAACAAATGCTAAGAAATCAGTTGCTGGTTTTAAAGTAAGAGAAGGTTTTCCAGTAGGTATCAAAGTTACTCTTAGAAAAGATAGAATGTATGCATTTTTAGATAAACTAATAAGCATTGCTCTTCCAAGAGTAAAAGATTTTCGCGGTCTTCCTAAAAATGGTTTTGATGGAAGAGGAAACTATAACTTTGGTTTAAATGAGCAATTAATGTTTCCAGAAGTTGAGTATGATAAAATTTTAAAAACTCACGGTATGAACATCGCTTTAGTTACAACAGCTAAAAATGATAAAGAGGCTTTCAAAATGCTTGAGCTTTTTGGTTTGCCTTTTGCAAAAGGAAAATAATATGGCTAAAAAATCTATGATAGCAAAAGCAGCACGCAAACCTAAATTTAAGGTTCGTGGTTATACAAGATGTAAAATTTGCGGTAGACCACATTCTGTTTATAAAGATTTTGGAATTTGTAGAGTTTGCTTGAGAAAAATGGCAAATGAGGGATTAATCCCTGGTCTAAAAAAAGCAAGTTGGTAAGGAGAAAAAATGTTAAATGATTTAATTTCAGACGGACTAACTCGCATTAGAAACGCATATATGAGAAAGCTTGACACTGCAAAATTACTTCATTCAAATGTTGTAGAAGCAGTTTTAACAATCTTGGTAGAAGAGAAATATGTTGAAAACTACAATATAGTTGAAGAAGATAAAAAGAAATTTATCAATGTAGTTTTAAGATATGATGAAAATGGCAAACCTGCTATAAATGAAATAAAAAGGGTTTCAAAACCAGGCAGAAGAATTTATAAAGGCAGGGATGATATAAAAAGATTTAAAAATGGTTATGGAATTAGCATCATCAGTACTAGTAAAGGTGTTTTAAGTAATAAAAAAGCACATTCAGCTGGTGTTGGTGGTGAAGTTTTGTGCACTGTTTGGTAAGAAGTTGAACTGGGATATCCCAGTTTTAAATTCTGCTTTTTTATGGTATTGTGGTATCCATTCGTAAAAGTAGACATACCCTAGACAAGTAAAAAGGAAAAAAATGTCTCGTATAGGTAAGCAACCTATCTCAATTCCAAGTGGAATTGATGTTAGTGTAAAAGATAGTGTAGTAGTATTTAAAAAAGGTAATACTACAAAAGAACTTGACACAAGAGGTCATGTTTGTATTAAAGTTGAAGATGGAAAATTAGTTTTTGCTTCAAAAAGCGATGAAAGACAAGATAGAGCATATTGGGGAACTTATAGAGCTCTTGCAAATAATGTTATAATTGGACTTACAAACGGTTTTGAAAAAAAACTAGAGATAAATGGTGTTGGTTATAAAGCTGCCGTTAAAGGTAAAGTTTTAGAGCTAAATTTAGGTTTTTCACATGTAGTGAACTATCAATTGCCAGAAGGTATTGAAGCTAGTGTTGATAAAAATATTATCACTATTAAAGGTGTTGATAAACAAGTTGTTGGTCAGGTAGCAGCACAGGTTAGAGGATTTAGACCTCCTGAGCCATACAAAGGCAAGGGAGTTAAATATGCTCAAGAGCGTATTATTAGAAAAGCCGGCAAAACAGCTAAGAAGTAGGGGTTTGTGATGGAAGCAAATGTATTAAAAAGAAAAATAAGCTTAAGAGCTAAGAGAAAAAAAAGTATTAGATCTAAAATTTCAGGAACAAACGAATGCCCAAGAGTTTCTATTTTTAAATCAAATAGAACAGTTTATGTTCAAGCTATAGACGATGTTAAGGCTGTAACTGTCGCTAGTTGTAGTGGTAAAAAACTTGGTATAAAAGCAAATATAGAAGGTGCAAAAACACTTGCTAAAGAATTTGCTAATGAGCTAAAAAAATCAAATATAAACAAGGTTGTTTTTGATAGAAATGGTTATTTGTATCACGGTGTTGTAGCGGCTTTTGGCGATAGCCTTAGAGAAAACGGCATAGAACTATAAAGAGGTTAAAGATGGAAAAATATAATAAAGAAGAATTTAGCGAAGTAATAGTTGATATTGGTCGTGTTACAAAGGTTGTTAAAGGCGGTAGAAGATTTAGATTTACAGCTCTTGTTGTTGTAGGAAACAAGAATGGTCTTGTTGGTTTTGGATTTGGTAAAGCAAAAGAAGTTCCAGATGCTATAAGAAAAGCTGTTGATGATGCTTTTAAAAATATTATAAAAGTAAATATCAAAGGTACAACTATAGCTCACGATATAGAAGTTAAATACAATGCTAGTAAAATTTTACTAAAACCTGCTAGCGAAGGTACTGGTGTTATAGCTGGTGGTTCAACTCGTCCTATTATAGAGCTTGCTGGTATTAAAGATATCCTTACAAAATCACTTGGTTCAAATAATTCAGCTAATGTTGTAAGAGCTACCATAAAAGCGTTAAGTATGCTTAAAAACTAAGGAGAATTCGTATGGGATTAGAAAATTTACAAAAAGCGCAGGGTTCAACTCATAAAACTAAAAGAATTGGTCGTGGACAAGGTAGTGGCTGGGGAAAAACAGCTACAAAAGGTGGTAAAGGTCAAACAGCTAGAAAAGGTTATAATGAAAAAAGAGGTTTTGAGGGTGGTCAACAACCGCTTCAAAGAAGACTTCCAAAAGTTGGATTTGTTTCTAAATTTGAAAAACCTTATGTTATTAATGTAGAAAAAATAACAGCCATTAAAGAGCTAAAAGATATAACAATTGAGAGTATAAAAAGTGTTCATAAACTTTCAAAAAGCGTTACTAAAATAAAACTAATAGGATCAACTGCTAAAGATTTAGCAACTAAAATAAAAGACGACAATATTAGCGTTAGTGGACAAAAATAATGAATAAGACATTGACCAACAGGATCTTGATCACGTTGGCATTTTTGTTTGCTTATAGGATACTGGCTTATGTGCCAGTTCCTGGAGTTAATGCTGATGTTATCAAAGAATTTTTTGATTCAAACGCTAATAACGCTCTTGGTATGTTTAATATGTTTAGCGGAAAAGCTGCTGAAAGGCTTAGTGTAATATCTCTTGGTATCATGCCCTACATAACAGCATCTATTGTTATGGAGCTTCTTGCTGCAACTTTCCCAAATTTAGGCAAAATGAAAAAAGAACGCGACGGTATGCAAAAATATATGCAAATTATCCGTTATGTTACTATCTTTATAACTATT
The DNA here is from genome assembly GCF_002220775.1 of Campylobacter sputorum. Classification (NCBI taxonomy): domain Bacteria; kingdom Pseudomonadati; phylum Campylobacterota; class Epsilonproteobacteria; order Campylobacterales; family Campylobacteraceae; genus Campylobacter; species Campylobacter sputorum. Next base: position 1,633,820 of record NZ_CP019685.1, on the reverse strand, counting down.
GTTCAAGCAGTTGGAGTGAGTATAGGTTTAAATAGTATGCCAAGTAGAAGTGGTGCTAGTGCTATAATGATAGATAATCTTAATTTATTTATAGCTATTTCAGCAATATCTATGCTTTGTGGAACAATGCTTTTAATGTGGATAGGTGAGAGGATTACCCAAAGTGGTATAGGAAATGGTATAAGTTTAATAATTTTTGCAGGTATTGTTAGTGGTATTCCATCAGCAATTGGTGGCACAATAGATCTTGTAAATAATGGAGCACTTAATTTCCTTGTAGTTCTTGCTATACTTGTGATAATAATATTTACAGTAGGTTTTATACTTTACATAGAACTTGGTGAAAGACGCATACCAATAAGCTATTCAAGAAAAGTTATAATACAAAATCAACATAAACGAATAATGAATTATATTCCTATAAAGATAAATTTAAGTGGAGTTATACCCCCTATTTTCGCAAGTGCTGTTTTGATGTTTCCAGGAACTATTTTTCAAGCAAGCACAAATCCATATTTGCAAGCAATAAATGATTTTTTAAGTCCAAACGGATATTTCTTCCATGTTCTTACATTTTTATTTATAATATTTTTTGCATATTTTTACGCATCGATTACATTTAATTCAAAAGATATTAGTGAAAATTTAAAAAGGCAAGGTGGATTTATACCAGGTGTTAGACCAGGAGAGAGTACCGCAAAATATCTTAATGAAGTAGCCAGTAGATTAACTTTTACAGGTTCTATTTATCTTGGTCTTATATCCACAATTCCTTGGTTATTAGTTAAATTTATGGGAGTGCCATTTTATTTTGGAGGAACTTCTGTTCTTATCGTTGTTCAAGTTGCACTTGATACTATGAGAAAAATAGAAGCGCAAAGATATATGAATAAATATCAAACTTTAAGTGCAGTAGGTTTATAATGGCAATTTCTTTAAAAAATGCCAAAGATTTAGAAGGGCTTAGGGTTGCAAATAAGATTGTAGCACAAGCTCTTGATTATACCGGAGAGTTTTTACGATCCGGTATGACCTTGCTTGAGGTTGATAAACTAATAGATGATTTTATAACTTCAAAAGGTGCTTATCCTGCATTTAAAGGACTTTATGATTTTCCAAATGCAGCTTGTCTTTCTTTAAATGAAGTTGTAATTCATGGTATTCCAGATAATACTATTTTAAAGGAAGGCGATATTTTGGGTGTTGATATAGGTAGTAAAATAAATGGCTATTATGGAGATAGTGCTAGAACATACCCAATAGGAAAAATTTCAAAACAAGATGAAGATCTTATAAACTGCTCTAAAGATGCTCTTTATTTTGCTATAGATAATATAAAAGTAGGAATGCATTTTAAAGAGTTAAGCTATAAAATAGAACATTTTATACTAAAAAGAGGCTTTGTTCCTTTAAAAGGATTTTGTGGTCACGGAATAGGAAAAAGACCTCACGAAGAGCCAGAAATTCCAAATTATTTAGAGGGAAATAATCCCAAATCTGGACCAAAGATAAAAAATGGTATGGTGTTTTGTATAGAACCTATGATATGCCAAAAAGATGGCACTCCTGTCATTGGAAGTGATAATTGGAGAGTTACTAGTAAAGACGGACTTAGAACTAGCCATTATGAACACTGTATAGCTATTTTAAACAACAAAGTAGAAATTTTAAGTAGAATTTAAAACTTTTCTCAAAGCTAGTTTATATTTATCCAAAAATCAAAATTTAGATTTCTTTTTTAAATAACTTTTAACTCAAAACATAGTAAAGTTTTTATATTAATAAAATACTCTTATATTTAAGATAAAAATATAAAATTTTATTAGAATTAATCTTTGGAGTAAAAATGCAACATATTTTAAGTGATCATCCGTATTTTGGCGCTTTTTTTATGATGATACTTTCTTTTTTCATATTTGGACTTATAATTTATCTATCCTCTTTAGTAGGTAAAAAATTCTCAAATACAAGCAATGAAAAGCTAAAAACGGCCATCTATGAATCTGGACCTGAGGCCATAAAACAACCAAATCGTATAAATATAAATTTTTATTTATTTGGTCTTCTTTTTATACTATTTGATGTTGAGATTATTTTTATGTTTCCTTGGGCTGTAAATTTTAAAATTTTAGGAATGTTTGGACTTATAGAAATGATTATGTTTTTACTATTTATTTTTTTAGGTTTTATGTATGCTTGGAGTAAAGGAGCGTTTAAATGGCATTCCATCAAGTAGATTACGCAAAAAATGGTGGCTTGCCAATAGTATTGACTACTGTTGATAAGCTAATTCAGTGGGGAAGAAGTAACTCACTTTGGGCTGTTAGTTATGGTTTAGCATGCTGTGCTATCGAAATGATGGCAACTGGTGCTTCAAGGTATGATTTTGATAGATTTGGAACTATTTTTAGGGGTTCTGTTAGACAAAGTGAAGTTATGATAATAGCAGGAACACTTTGTAAAAAACATGCCAAATTTACAAAAAGAATTTACGATATGATGCCTGAGCCAAAATGGGTTATAAGCATGGGAAGTTGTGCAAATACTGGTGGCATGTTTAATACATACTCTGTCGTTCAAGGTTGCGATAGGATAATTCCTGTTGATATTTATATACCAGGTTGTGCTCCTCGTCCTGAAACACTGCAATTTGCTCTTATGATACTTCAAAAAAAGATTAGAAAAGAGACTCCAAAAAGAGCTCAAATTCCAAAAAGGCTTGTTTAATGAGAAGATATTCTAATTTAAAAGATACATCAAAAAAAAATTATTATAAAGATAGATTTTTCAAAGCCAATCAAACACAAAAAATAGATCCCTTGCAAACTTTTTTCAAAGATGAAATCAACACACTTACTAACTTTAATATAATAAATTCTTATGTTGAGTTTAATACACTTGTAATTTATATAAACAGCATTGATAATGTAGATATTATAACAAGTCTAAAAAATTTTGGCTATGAGATGTTGTGTGAGATGAGTGGAATCGATTTTATAGCTCAAAAAAATGGTATTGAAGTGTTTTATGAACTTCTTAGTATTTCTAAAAAAAGAAGAGTAAGAGTTAAAACATTTGTAAAAACTGATGAGATGCTAAAAAGCGTTGCAAATATTTATAAAAGTGCAAATTGGGCAGAGAGAGAACTTTATGATATGATGGGGGTTTTATTTAAAAACCACCCAAATTTAAAACGCCTTATTATGCCAGATGATTGGTTTGATCATCCTTTGCGTAAATCTTATCCATTGCAAGGAGACGAAAGAGCCAAATGGTATGAGATAGATACGATATATGGAAAAGATTTTAGAAATGTGGTTGGTGAAGAAAATAGAGATAGTGGTTTTGTAGATAGCAAAGATACTTTTAATTTTTCTATGCTTTACCATGAAACACCAAAAGGCGAAGATAGACCAATTAAGCCTTATAAACAAGAGTATCAAGAAGAAAATGGCGTTAAATTTGTAAAAAAAATTAAACGAGATAATTGTAAAATTTTGGATAAAAGACCTTAAATATGCAAGATACAAATAGATTAAAACCTTATTTTGAAAATATCGAATTTCAAAAAGAAAATTGTAGAATGATACTAAATTTCGGTCCACAACACCCAGCTGCTCACGGGCAACTCCAGCTTGTTTTAGAACTTGATGGAGAAAAAATAACAAGAGCGATGCCAGGAGTTGGTTATATGCACAGAGGCATAGAAAAAATGGCTGAAAATATGATATACAATGAGTTTATGCCTGTAACTGATAGGATTGATTATATAGCTTCATCATCAAACAACTATGCGTTTATTGGAGCTGTTGAAAAGCTTTGTGGCATTGAAGTGCCAAGAAGAGCTCAAATAATTCGCACAATTTTGCTTGAATTAAATAGAATTGTTTCGCACTTACTCTTTTTAGGAACTCACTCTCTTGACATAGGTGCAATGACAGTGTTTTTGTATGCATTTAGAGAAAGAGAGTATATTTTAGATTTGATTGAAGAGTATTGCGGTGCAAGATTGACTCATAGTTCTATTAAATTTGGTGGAGTTTTTGTTGATTTGACAGATGGATGGGTAGATAAAATGCTTGCATTTTGTGATAAATTTCCAAATGATATCAAAACATATGAAAATTTGCTAGAAGAAAATAGAATTTGGAAAATGAGAACAATTGATGTTGGCATTATATCAAAAGAGATGGCATTAAACTGCGGTTGTAGTGGGATTATGCTAAGAGCTAGTGGCGTTGAGTATGATATAAGAAAAGAAGAGCCATATCTTATATATGATGAGCTAGATTTTGATGTGCCTTATGCAACAAGTGGAGATTGTTATGCTAGATTTAAGCTTTATTTAGAAGAAATGAAGCAATGCATTAGTATTTTAAGACAATGTGCTACTTTATACAGACAAAGTGAACCAAAACTTCTTGCCGATTCACCTGAGTTTGTAAGTGCTTCAAAAGAACAAATTATGACTCAAAACTACTCTTTGATGCAGCATTTTGTATTAGTTACTCAAGGAATGAAGCCACCTTGTGGAGAAATTTATTTCCCAACTGAATCTCCTAAAGGAGAACTTGCTTTTTATATATATTCAACCGGAGAAAGTAGACCTTATAGACTAAAAATACGAACCCCAAGTTTTTGGCATTGTGCTATTTATGAAAATATTTTGCCAGGATGTTATTTATCTGATGTTTCTGCTATAGTTAGTAGCTCAAATATCATTTTAGGCGAGGTTGATAGATGAAAAGATATGACCTAAGAAATCACAAAGATAATACGCTAAATAGACTAAAAGAACTGCTTGATATGATGAAAAGTGATGAAGTTGCGATATTTATGTTTGAAATAAATGATTTTAGCATAGTTGAAAGTTCAGCTAAGATAGTAAAAGAATTTGGCTGTGAGCTTATGAATTCGCTTAAATTTAATCAAGTTGATTGGCAAATTGTAGTGAAAAAGGTGTAAATAATGAAAGTTTTAAGTTTAGTAAATTTACTTAGCATACAAAATAAAAATATTTTAGATATATATAAAAACGATGAGTTATTAGTTATTAGCCCGCTTTATGATGAAAATTTAAAAAATGCTGAGTTTATAAAGTGTGAAATAGGTGCGATAAATTATGTTTTAGCTCTTATTTGCAAGTTTGCTTATGAAAAGAAAAATATACAAAGTTCTTATTTTAGCGATCTTGATGATGGACTAATTAGCGGTGAGTCAAATGTAGGCGAAGAAGAAATTGAAAAAATACTTGAATTTTTAGATACTTGCGATACTATTTTGATAGATGAATCTTTGAAATTTCATAAAGATAGTAAAAATATAGAGACATTTTTGGCAATATTGCAAGAAATTTATTTGCTAAAAATAATAAATTTAAATCAAGAAATCATTACTCCTATTAAGCACAAGTTATCAGAGCTTAAAGAACAAGATGATTTTAATGGTAGTGTGGTTTTTAAATGTATTTGTGATGAATTTAAAGGCGGAAATTATTTTTCAATCTCAGCTAAGATAAAAGATGGTCAAAAAGCAAAAATACAAACTAAAAACCAAACTTATGAAAAAACATTTAAATTAGATCCAAATATAAAAGGAACTATAGGGTTTTTAGGTGTTGATAAAATAGATGATTATTGTTATGAAGTTGTAAAAATATCTAAGGTTTGCTAAATGATAACTATTCGTATAAATGATCAAATTTGTCAGTGCGATGAAGGCGAATATATATTAAATGTAGCTAGAGCAAATGATATTTTTATACCTACTATGTGTTATTTAAGCCAGTGCTCCCCGACGCTAGCTTGTAGACTTTGTATGGGTGAAGTTGATGGCAAGAGAGTTTATACTTGTAATGCCAAAGCAAAAGACGGGATGGTTGTTTATACAAATACACCAGATATTTTAGAAGAACGCAATGCTATAATGCAAACTTACTGCGTAAATCATCCTTTAGAATGTGGCGTTTGTGATAAAAGTGGCGAATGTCATTTACAAAATTTAACTCATCATATGAAAGTTCAGACACAAAATTTCTCTATAAAAGATAGTTTTAAAAAAGTTCAAGATTGGGGTTTTATAAGTTATGATCCAAGTTTATGTGTAGTTTGTGAAAGATGTATTACTGTTTGTAAAGATAAAATAGGCGACAATATCCTTAAAACTACGCCAAGAAATGCAGATCAAGTCCCAAAAGAGTTAAAAGAAACTATGTCAAAAGATGCTCATTTTGTTTGGAGTAAAATGCAAAAAAGTCTTATAGGCAAGATTACTGATGAAAATTGCAATGCATGTGGCGAATGTGCGGCTGTTTGCCCTGTTGGAGCACTTGTTCAAACTCATTTTAAATATACATCAAATGCTTGGGAACTAACAAGCATTCCAGCTTCAAACCCACATTCAAGCGATTGTGAGTTAATATATTATAATGTAAAACAAACCAGCATAGAAGATAAAACTCCTAAAATTTATAGAGTTACTAATGATTATGAATTTGGAGAGATAAATGGTGCTGCTAGATTTGGATATGATTTTCAAAACGATGTAAATAGAAAAGATAGGATTAATTTTCAAAGAATTATAGAAAAAATAAAAAATGGCGAGATAAAAACTATTAAATTTAATAGTTTTATAACAAATGAAGAGGCATTTTTGCTAAATAAATTTAAACATAAATTTGGTATAAAACTCATAAATGAAGAGGCTAAAATTTATCAAAATTTCTTAAAAAACTTTTCTAAAACTTCTGGAAATTCGCTTTATAATGGAGATTTTGAAAATTTAAGAAATGCTGAGTTTATAATTGTAGCTGGCAGTTTTTTAAGAAGTGATAGTCCAAATACAAGCTATAAAATAAACAATGCATTAAAGGTAAACAAAGCTAGTGGTATTTACTTTCATCCACTTGGAGATAAAGTGGTAGATAATTACTCTAAAAACTTTTTAACTTGCAAACACTCTTATAATCAAGATAGTGAAATTTTGCTTTGGATACTTCAAAGATTTGCTTTAAACTTACCTATAAATTTGCAAGATAAATTAACTAAAGAATTTAAAGAAATACAAACCACAAACGAAGATGGAACTCAAAGTTATACCAAAATTTCTAAATTTGCTGATATTTTAGGTTTTGATGAGCAAAAAGTTTTAGCTCTTAGTGATAAAAAAGAAAAGCTATTTTTAGTAATCGGAGAGGATTTTTACTATAGTAAAAATGCTAAGACATTGGCTATGCTTACTGGTTTAGTTCAAAAATACACTCCATTTAAAGTTATTTTGATACCACCTTGTACAAATTCTCTTGGTGTTTCGCTTATTTGTGATTTGGATGAAAAACAAGAAGGTTTTACTCTTGGATATAATGAAAATTGCGATATAACATTTAGTGTATTTGGTGGAGATCTTGATGCGCCTGCCTTAAATCAACAAGAAGGAACATTTTGCAATATAGAAAAAAGAGTTGTTCCAACAAATGCTGCTTTGCCGCATATTGGATATGAACTTAATGATTTTGCAAAAGAGCTTGGTTTTGGAGAGGAATTTGTGATTGATTTTACACCAAAGCTTAGTGAAAATTTGCATTTTAAGAGTATTAAATTTGATGATTTAGAAAATTTTTATGATAATGCCGGAAATTCTCATAGAGGCTACAAACTTCAATCACAAAATTTTCAATCAAAAGATGAAGTTGATTTAAGCGATATTTCGCAAGAAGATATGAGTGAAACCCTGATATATAGGGCAAATCCGGTTTATCAATTTAGTAAATTTACAAATAGAGCGAGTTTGTTAAATGAGAGTGCTTCTTTGTATGCAAGTAATGAGTTTTTAGAAAAATACGGCTTAGACGAAAAAAGCGTGGTTATTATAAAAAAAGATGACATAAAATTTGCTATAAAGGTGAGTTTAGATAAAAATTTAGCAGGAGATATAGCTTATCTTCCTACATTTGATGAAAAAATACCTTTTGGGGATATTTTTTCGCAAAGATTTGCGTCTATAAATTTAACCAAAGGAGGAAGTGATGAGTGATAATGCTTTTATGATACTTGAAGTTGTTGTTAAATCATTGGTAATTTTAGCAATCATTGCTTCACTTGGCGGGCTTGCAACATATGCTGAGAGAAAAGTTTTAGCATATATGCAAAGAAGAATCGGACCTTGGATGGTTGGACCGGCTGGAGTTTTGCAAATAGTTGCTGATATGATAAAACTTTTTTGCAAAGAAGACATTGTCCCAAGAAATGCAAACAAATTTATATTTAAAATAGCTCCTATTGTAACTACAACTGCTGCATTTTCTGCACTTGCGGCTATACCATTTTTACCTGAATTTACTCTTTTTGGCTACACAATAAGACCGATTTTGGCAGATGTTGGTGTTGGAGTGCTTTATGTAATTGGTTGTATGGGTATTTGCGTTTATGGAACCTTGCTTTCTGGTCTTGCAAGTTATAATAAATTTGCACTACTTTCTTCAGCTAGAGCTGTGGCACAACTTCTTTCATTTGAAGCTATTAACTCACTTGCTTTGCTTTCTGTGATAATGGTAGTTGGCTCACTTTCTTTGATAGATATAAACAGTGCTCAAGGTGGTTCAATATTCCACTGGTTTGTTTTTAAACAACCACTTGCTTTTGTTTTGTATTATATGGCTACTTTTGTAGAATCAAATAGAACTCCATTTTGTCTTACAGAAAATGAAACAGAGCTTATTGCTGGAAACTCAACTGAGTATAGCGGTATGAGATTTGGTATGTTTTTCATAGGCGAATATGCAAATATGATAACATCTTCTATACTTTTATCACTCGTGTTTATGGGCGGATTTAACTCGCTTTGGATAATTCCAGGTTGGATTATGATGCTACTTAAATCATCGCTGTTTTTCTTTATATTTTTATGGACAAGGGCGGCATGGCCTCATCTTAGACCAGATCAGATTATGGGGCTTTGTTGGAAGGTTTGTCTTCCGCTTGCTCTTTTAAACATATTTATTACTGTCATTTTTCTTATTTAGGATTAAAACAATGATAAAGTATAAGTTAATAGATCAAAGGCAAAAACCAAAAAATTCTTATGAAAAGTTTTTAAATTTTTGGAGAAATACTTTTAAAGGTGAGCTTTTTGTAGGTTTGTGGGTTGTGCTTAAGCCCATATTACAAAGAGAGTCTCACACTCTTAAATATCCTTTAGAAAAAATGTCTTTGCCGCCACGATACAGAGGTGTTCATAAACTAATGAGACTACTTGAGAGTGAAAATGAGCGTTGTATAGGTTGTGGACTTTGTGAGAAAATTTGTGTTAGCCGCTGCATAAGAATGGATACTTGTTTAGATAAAGATGGCAGAAAAAAAGTTATTAATTACTCTATAAATTTGGGTCGTTGTGTGTATTGTGGGCTTTGTGCTGATGTGTGTCCTGAAATTGCTATAGTATTTGGTGGTGAATATGAAAATACAAGTGAACAAAGAGCATATTTTGGCTTTAAAGAAGATTTTTTAACGAAAAAAGGCACGCAAGTTTGCGAGTTTGAAGGTTATGGTTCTTTAAGCGATGATGCAGATAATCTTGTTAAAAAAACACCACTTTCGTATTAGGAGAGATAATGATAGAAACACTTGGATTTTATTTTTTTACTATATGTTCTCTTGGAATGTTTTTAATAAGTGTATTTTCTAAAAACACATTGTATTCAATGACAGCTTTAGCTGGTGGAATGATATTTATTTCAGGATTTTTCTTTTTGCTTGGTGCAGAGTTTTTAGGTGTTGTGCAAATTATAGTTTATGTAGGGGCTGTTCTTGTACTTTATGCTTTTTCTATGATGTTTTTTGATGCATCTAAACCTGTAAAAGAGCAAAAAAATAATAAGTTGGTTTACACACTTGGCGTGGCAATTTCGCTTTTAGTTGTAATTATAGTTTTAATACCGATTTCTTATAAAATCCCTGTTGTTCCTCAGTATGAGATAGTATCAAATTTAAGTAATGTAAAAACAGTTGGTATGATTTTATTTACAAAGTATCTGATAGTTTTTGAGTTAGCTGCTGTAATGCTGTTAGTTGCTATGATATGCGGTATTTTGTTAGTTCATAAAGATATGGATAAAAATGTTAGCAAGGAGAGTTTATGATAAGCTTAAATCACTATTTGATAGTTGCTATTTTGATGTTTTGTATCGGTATAATCGGTGTTATGAAAAGAAGAAATCTTATAATGTTATTTTTTTCAACAGAGATTATATTAAATGCTGCAAATTTAGCATTAGTAGCAATTGGGACTTATCATAATGATATGAACGGACAGATTTTTGCATTTTTTATAGTAGCAATAGCTGCTTCAGAGATTGCAGTTGGACTCGGACTTATGATTTTATGGTATAAGAAAACTGGCTCTATAGAGTTATCTAGTTTAGAAAATATGAAAGGATAACATGGAAAAATATGCTTTAATTGCGATTTTTATGCCTTTGGTATCTTTTTTGTTTGCAACTCTTTTTTGCCTTGAGAAAAGAAAGCTTTTAGTTGGTATTGTAAGTACAACTTTGATTTTTGCAAGTATGGTTTCATCACTTATTTTGCTAGACTATATTATGGATAACGGAATTTTAAATTTATACATAGCAGATTTCATAAGTATAGCTTCTCTTGATGTGCCCTACGGATTTATGATAGATGAAGTTGGTGTTATAATGATGTGCGTGGTTACATTTGTTGCTAGTGTAGTGCATTTGTATTCTATAGGCTATATGAAACATGATGATGGGTTTAATAAATTTTTTGCTTATCTTGGACTTTTTGTTTTTTCTATGCTTGTTTTAGTAATGAGCAATAATTTTATAGGACTTTTCATAGGATGGGAGGGTGTTGGATTAAGCTCATGGTTGCTTATTGGTTTTTGGTATGAAAATTCTAAATTTTCTTATGCGGCAAATGAAGCTTTTATAATGAACAGAATTGCCGATCTTGGTATGCTAATAGGTATTTTTCTTATATATAAAGAGTGTGGAACGCTTATTTATGGTGATGTTTTTAAAATGATTTCAGATGTTGATTATAAAATTTTAATGTTTATAGGCGCATTTTTATTTATAGGTGCAATGGGAAAAAGTGCACAATTTCCTTTTCATACTTGGCTTGCTGATGCTATGGCTGGACCAACGCCTGTTTCAGCATTAATCCATGCAGCTACAATGGTTACAGCCGGAGTTTATCTTGTAATTAGAGCAAATGATATATTTGGGGCAGTAAATGAACTTAGTCTATTTATAGCGTATCTTGGTGCTTTTGTGGCTGTTTTTGGTGCGTCTATGGCTTTGGTTCAAAATGATTTAAAGAGAATAATAGCATATTCAACACTTTCTCAATTAGGATACATGTTTGTTGCTGCTGGATTTGGAGCGTATTGGATAGCACTTTTTCATCTTGTAACACATGCATTTTTTAAATCACTTCTTTTCCTTTGTGCTGGAAATGTAATGCATTCTATGAAGAATGATACAGATATCAGAAATATGGGCGGGTTATATAATAGTATGAAATTTACGGCTATTTTAATGATAATTGGCTCTGTTGCACTTGCTGGAGTTTATCCTTTTGCTGGATTTTTCTCAAAAGATAAAATTTTAGAAGTTGCATTTAATGAGGCAAATTATGGCATTTTTATAGCCCTTTTCATAGGTGCTATAATGACCGCATTTTATAGTTTTAGACTGATTATGGTTGTATTTTTTGGCTCAAAAAGACATGATTTTATAACTCATGATGCTAGCAAGATTATGCTATTTTCTCTTATTCCTTTGGCATTTTTATCCATAGTTGCTGGATTTATAGAGCATAGTTTTGAGAAATTTAGTCTAATGGCATTACCAGAATATATCATAGATATAGCTAGTGAAGTTTCTATGTTACTTATTGCTTGCACTATGATAAGTGTTGTGGCTGTTATTGTCATAACTATATATTTTTACAAAGATGGTAAATTTAGTAACAAATTTACAAATAATATAATATACAAAATACTTATAAATGAGTATTTTATACCAAATTTATACTCTAAATTTGTTTGTATTTATAAACACTCTTGTTTATTTCTTGCAAGTTTTGATAAAAAAATAATAGATTATAGTGTTGATTTTATAGCTAGTAGTGTATATAAATTTGGTAGTTTTGCAAGCAAAATACAAACAGGAAATCTCTCTTTTATGCTTAAACTTATGGTATTTGGTCTGTTTGTTATGCTGTGTTTAGTGTTTGTGATTTAAGGGGAATTAATGGAACATATTTTAAGTATTTTGATATTTATTCCAGTATTTAGTGCTATTTTGGGATTTTTAGTAGATTATAAAAGTATAAAAATATATGGTATTTTTGTTGCTTTTATAGAATTTATTTTAACTTTATTGATGTGGAGCTTTTATGATCCAAGTCTTGGAGACTTAGCTTTTGTTGAGCAATTTCCTATTTTGAGTAATTTTAATATAAATTATTTTGTAGGCATTGATGGAATATCTCTGTTTTTGATAGTTTTAAGTTCTTTTATAACGCTCATTGCTTTGATAAATTTAAAAGCACAAGATGGCATAAAAAATATAACTATTTGTGTTTTGCTTTTGGAATCTGGACTGATTGGTTTTTTTTCAAGTTTGGATGCTATGTTATTTTATATTTTTTGGGAACTTGCTTTAATACCTATTTTCATAATAATAGGAACATATGGCGGAGAAAAAAGAATTTATGCTTGCGTTAAGTTTTTTATATATACATTTGCAGGCTCTATAATAATGCTTGTTGGTATAATAACTATGGCTTATTTTTACTACAAATCTTTTGGAAAAATAAGTTTTAGCATACTTGATTGGTATTATTTATCGCTACCTATGAAAGTGCAAATTTGGTTATTTTTCTCATTTGTTTTAGCATTTAGCATAAAAACAGCGATTTTTCCTTTTCATACTTGGCTTCCTTATGCATACTCACAATCGCCCATAGTAGGCTCTATTTTGATATCTTCTCTTCTTGCAAAAATGGGAACATATGGTTTTATTCGCATAGTTTTACCAGTTTTTCCAGATGCTAGTGTATATTTTGTAGATTTACTTGCAATACTAGCTTGCATAATGGTAATTTATGCTGGACTTATAGCATTTGCAAAAGACGATATGAAACAACTTGCCGCATACAGCTCTATTTCTCATATGGGTATCATTATGTTAGGTATATTTGCTATAAATGCAGAAGGCATCGGTGGTGCAGTTTTTTTCATGATAAGTCATGGTGTATTAATAACTGGATTTTTTATGATAATTAGCGTTTTATATGATAGAAAACAAACTTATCTTACGGGCGAGTTTAGTGGTATTGCTAAGATAATGCCAAAATTTACTATAATTTTTGTTGTAATTATGCTTGGATTGATAGGTTTGCCGCTTACGATAGGTTTTGTTGGCGAGTTTTTAAGTTTGCTTGGAATGTTTAAAACAAATGCATTTTATGCTTTTCTTGGTGGATTAGGTATTATTATCGGTGCAGCATATATGCTAAATTTATGTAGAAATGTTTTTTTCAAAAAAGCACAAAATAGTTCAAATTTAATACTAAAAGATTTATCATTTAGAGAATACATTTCGCTAATACCAATTTTTCTAGTTGTTATTATCCTTGGAGTATATCCAAAACCACTTCTTGGTGTTATAGGCGATAGTGCTCAAAAAGTTGTAAAAATTATGCATGATAAATCGATAGATATAGACACTAAAGAGTTTATAAAAAAATCAAATTTAATAAAAGGGGTTAAATTTGGAAACAATTAATATGAGTTTAGAGTCTATAAATATAGCCTCTATAGCTGTGCCTGGCATTATGATCATTTTTGCAATTGCCCTTATTTGTTTGAGTATTTTTGTTAAAAATTTATCTAAAACATTTTATGTTTTGGTTTGTATTTTTGCAATTATCTTGGATTTAGGTATTTTATTTAGCTATAAAAATGGCATAAGCGGATTTTTTGGTATGATAAATATGGATGGTATCGCCCTTTTATCACAGATGATTATACTTGTTGCAAGTGCATTTTTTATGGGATTTTTGCTTTGTAAAGAGAGTTTTTTTGAATACGAGATAAAAGAGTATTTTGTGCTATTTTTATTCGTAATAGCTGGTTTTAGCTTTATGGTAAGTTCAAATAATCTTATTCTTATATTAATAGGTTTGGAAACTTCGTCTCTTGCAATTTATACATTAATAGCGCTTAAAAATAAAATATATTCCATAGAAGCTTCTATAAAGTATTTTTCATTAGGTGCTTTATCTAGTGGATTTTACGCTATTGGTGCTGCATTATTATATCTTTTAACTGGGTATTTAGAAATAGATAAAATTTTATCTTTTATAGTGGATGCAAATTTAAAAGAGAGTATTTTACTTTTAGGTGCTAGTGCATTTTTGCTTGCATCTCTTGCATTTAAACTATCTTTGATACCATTTCATACTTGGATAGTTGATGTTTATGAGGGCTCAAGTTCGCCATTGGCTGGATATATGTCAATTGTTCCAAAAATAGCTGCTTTTATCATTATGATTAGGTTTTTTACTCCACTTAGTGATGTACTTTGGATAAAAAATATTATTTTCATAATAGCTATTGTTAGTATGAGTCTTGGAAATATTATGGCTCTTGTTCAAAAAGATGTAAAAAGAATGTTAGCTTATAGCTCTATTTCTCATTCTGGTTTTGTTATTTGTGCTATAGCAATTGGTACAACTGAAGCAAATGTTGGTTTGTTCGCGTATTGGACAATGTTTTTGTTTGCAAACTTAGGGGCTTTTGGAATGCTTTTTGTTACAAGTTCTAATGAGTATTCTTGGGATACTAGATTTGAGCATCCGTATTCAAAATTTGCTGGACTTATCAAAACAATGCCATTTTTTGCGGTAATAATGGCTGTATTTATGTTTTGTCTTGCAGGAATTCCTCCATTTAGTGTTTTTTGGGGCAAAATGTATTTGATAAGTGCTGCTGTGCATAGTGATCATTTTTATTTAGCTGTGATAATGGCTATAAATAGTGCAATAGCGATTTATTACTACTTAAAGCTTGTTGTGATTATGTTTATGCACGAGCCACTTGCAGTTGATAAAAGTGTGTATTTAAAAAATCTATCAAACCCGTTTAAATTTACACTTGCAGTTGCACTGCTTTTTAGTGTGTTTGCTATAATTTTTATTGGACCGCTTAGTAAATTTATAAATTTATTGGTTTCATCAAGTGGGTTTTAGTTTATAAAATTTGATATAATTACTAAATGAAACAGATAATATTACTATTTTTAACAGCAGTTTATGCATTTTCATTTAGTGTTATCTTAAATGGCGGAGAAGAGCAAGGAAGTAGTTATAATGTTTTGCACATACAAAATGATACTCCTTTTTCTTGTGAAGCTAAACTTTTGGAACTAGATAAAAAAATTTATATATGCAATATATCTACAAAAGAAATTTTTAATATTGATGATAAAATAACTTCTTTGGTTGATATAAAATTTAATAAAACAAATAATGGTTATGAAATTATCATAAATCCAAAACAAAACTCCAGACTTCTAAATGTAAATGAAAATCTTTTTGGAAACAATGAGATAAAGAAAAAAGATACTGGTGTATCAACTCATTATTCTATTATCATAGATCCAACTTTAAAAGAGTTTGAAAAAGTAAGTAATGGTATAAATTTCCCTATAACTTATAATGATATGGTTTACCCATCAATTGGTGCATTAGATATCAATAAAATGCCTATACAATACGTAAATGGCGATGATATAGAGCTTTATTTAAATATAAAAAAATTATATGATATGGGATTATATGAGAGAGTTTTTGATGAGACATTAAATGCTTCTAAAATATATCCAAATTCCATTTTTACAAGTGAATTTGAGTTATATAAAATTAGAGCATTAGACAAAATATTATCTTCTCAAAAAGTTTATGATAATTTTAAATTTATAGATATAGTAAATATGGGTAAAAATTGGATTCGAAGTTTTCCATCTGATGAGAATTATCCAGAAGTTTTAGGTATTATTCTTAGAGCATATTTAGCTTTAGATATGGGTGGAGATGCTAGTTATAATCTTGATATTTTAGTAAAAGAACATACTAACTCAAAATGGACAAAATTAGCCATAATAGACTATGCTGGAGCAATCTATAAAGAAGGAAAGAGTAAAGATGCTATAAAGATGCTAGAAAGTGTTCTTTATAGCTCAAATGATATGGAAGTAGCAAGTGAAGCTGCTTTTAAACTTACTGATATAAGCATAGAAAGAGCAAAATTTAACGACGCTAAAGAGTATATTTTAAAGATAATTAATGCAAATAAAGAGTATCTTTTAAAAGATAAAAACACATTAGCCTCATTTGCACAGAATTTTTTTAATAAAAAAATATATGATATATCTTCAAAATTATATGAACTTTATGTAGAGAATTCAAAACGAAGTGATGATTACTACGAGATTGCTCTTAAAAATTTAGGAATATCTCTAATGCGTTTAGGAGAGATAAAAAAAGCCTATGAATATCTTAAAAGATATGAAAAAGAGTTTAAAGATGGCGCTTATATAAAAGATGTAGAAGAAGCACTTGATGAATTATTTTTTGAGATAAATGAAACAAATACAACAAAGTTAAGTAGCTATTATGATACGCTTATGGATAGATATGGAAGCAATGATATAGGCAAAAAGGCTTTATTAGAACAAATAAAGTTATTATCCAAAGATAAAAAATATGATGAAATTTTATTTTACAAAAATAAAGTCATAGACGCTAATGATACAAATTTAACAAATTTACTAAATAATACTGCTTTGATACTAGCAAATGAAAGCTTAGTTAAAAGTGCTTGTGAAAAAACAGTTTATTTAAATGAAAATTTTGATATTCAAAACTCGATAAATAATCAATTTAGACTCTTTGATTGTATGATACAAATGTCTAGATACGATAAAGCTTACAACCTTGCGAATTCTCATATGAATACTAAAAATTTAGAAGATAGAGTTGAATGGCTTATAAGAGTTAGCATATCTTTGTATAAACTTGGTAGATATTATGAGGCTATAAATGCAAGTAATGATACGATAGCAGTCGCTGCAAGTTTAGAGTATAGCGACATAACTCCTAGTCTTTATTACCGTTTTTTATCACTTTTAGAACTTAATCGCTTTGATGAGGCTATACAAACTATAAATGAGTTTGAAAAACTTACAAAAGATGATGCAAAGCTCTTAGAGATGTATGATAAAATAGCAAAATTTGCAGCAAAAAAAGATAATGATAGTGTTGTTTTAATATATTCTAAAAAAGCTATAGATATGCAAAAAAGACTAAATTTAACGCTATTTAGCCCTGGCATAAATTTTTTATATATAAGTTCATTAAATAAAATATCGGATTATAAAAATGCCATAAATGCAGGAAGAGAGATTCTTTCTATGAGATTAGAGCCATCTGATAGACTAAGGGCTCTTTATCAAACTGCTGAGGTTTGTATAAAGATAAAAAATTATGATGAAGCTAAAAAATATGTTGATGAGTGTGCAAATAGCATATTTAATAACTCTTGGAAAGATCTTTGTGTAATTCAAAAAGAAATTCTATCCAAGAGTTTAAATTAATATTGATTAATTTTGATTATAAAGTTTTGTATGGTAATAAGAAAAACCAACGAGTGCGGCACCTGAAACTATATGTAAATTTTTACCAAATTTACTTCTTGTATTAAAAGCACTTAAAACTACAAGCCCCATTGATATTGCCATTCCAAGCTTTGCTATCTCTTTTTTAGTTGTTAGACTAAGAGATTTTTTTGCTATTTTTTCTTTTTTTGGCAAATTTTTGCTTTGCGTTTGAACTTGTTTCATATATCATAACTCCTGTAATTACTAATAAAACTGAATTAAGAATAAAAAATGGCACTTTTAATCCTTAATAATGATATAAATTTTAAATTTACTTTGATTTATTTTCAAAATTTACGCCTTTTATTGAATTTAGCAAAAGTCCTATAGTTGTGCCATTGTGAAGTGCTGCGGTAAGCACAGGACTTAAACGACCAATTGTTGCACCAAATAAAATAGCTGAGTTTATTAAAACAGTGGCTTTAAAGTTTTTATCTATTAATTCCATAGTTTTATTTGCTAGTTCTTTTGCTACTGCAACTGAGTAAATATCATCTTTTAATAAACTAATACCAGCTGTAACTTTTGCAATATCAGCACCTTTTTGCATACTTATACCTACATTTGCTTTTATTAAAGATGGTGCATCATTTATACCATCTCCACAAAATGCAACATTTTTTCCATCTTTTATCAAATTTTCTATAATTTGAGATTTTTGAGTTGGTAAAAGTTCAGCATAAACAGTGTCAATACCTAGTTCATCTGCCACACTGCTAGCTTTATCTTTAACATCGCCTGTTAGCATAACTATCTCTTTTACCCCAAGGCTTTTTAGTTTTTTAATGGTAGTTTTTGCATTAGATCTAATCTCATCTTTTAGTGTGATAATGCCAAGAAGTTTTTTATCATAAGCTACATAAAGCAAAGCATTTCCACTTTTTAGAGCTTTTTGAATCTTAAGTGAATTTTCTTTGAAAGATATTTTTTCATCATCTTCTAAAAAATGCCTACTGCCTATGATTACTTCTTTTTGATTATAATGAGTTTTTATTCCATGAGCTACTATAAACTCAACTTCATCGTGGTGCATATGTTTAAAACCTGAAATTTTAGCAGCATTTACTACAGCTTCAGCTATAGGATGGAAATAATGCTCTTCTACACTTGCAGTTAAATTTAAAAGTTTTTCTTTATTCCATTTTTCATCAAAGCTAATTACATCTTCAACTTTTAAAACCCCATCTGTTAAAGTTCCTGTTTTATCAAATACAAAAACATCAGCAGCTGCTAAAGCTTCTATTGATTTAGCACCTTTTATCAAAATTCCAGCTTTTCCAGCTTTGGAAATACTGCTTTTAAAAGCAACTGGAGTGGGAAGTTTTAATGCACACGAATAATCAGCTTGTAAAACAGATGCTACGCTAATCATATTGCGATTTAAAAAATAAGAAATTCCAGCAAGGCTAAGAGTTAAAGGCACTAATTTATCAGCTAGTTTTGTTGCTTTTAGTCCAACATTAGACTTTTCGTTAAGTGAATTTTGAATGTATTTTTTGATTCTCTGAGTGCTTGTATCTTCGCCAGCAAGCTCGGTCCAGATTTTAATCTTGCCTTCTTCAACAACGGTTCCACTCATAACTCTTGCGCCTCGTTCTTTTCTAACACAACCAGCTTCTCCTGTCATGGAAACTTGATTTATGCTAGCACTTCCTTCGATTATATATCCATCAATAGCTATGGTCTCTCCTGAGCCAACTACAACGATATCGCCTTTTTTTATATTATTTACGCTGATTTTTTCTAAGCTTTTTTTACTATTTTTTGTTATTTCAACCCAAGCTTCTGTTATGCTAGGTTTTGCTAACTCTTTTATCAAATCATCGCTTTTATGAACTGTGCTTTCTTCTATATATTCACCGATATTTAGCATGAAATTTGTGCTATTTGCAGCTAAATAATCTTTTCTTGAAAGTGAGATCCCAACTGCCATAGCTTCTAAAACTTTTGATGTAAGACCATCATTAAAAAGCTCACAAATCCCTTCTTTTAGCACAGGAAAAGCCGCAGCTATGCTAACTAATCCTTTAGTATTTTTTAAAAATGGAGTTAGCAAAAAAGAAGTGCCCGATATAGCAATATTTTTCTTGCTAATGGCTTTTTTGGGATCTGCAGTTAGTTTAATTTTTGAAATTTGCTTTAAAATTTCATCTAAATTACCATTAAATTTTATAATAACGCTTTTAGTAATTTTATTTACTCTAACCTCATCAACTCCATTTAGCTTTAAAATTTCACTCTCCAAAGCTCTTTCGTTTGTAGTATTTTTTAAATCAGGATAAAAAAATCTAACTCTATTTTTGCTTTTATGGATGATTTTAAAGCTGATTTTCTGCTTCAATTTCTGCCTTTGCATCTTCAAATCTCTCTTTTAGCTCTTCGCTACCAGCTTGGATAAATTTACCTATTTTTACAGCTGATTTAAATAAGGCTTGTTGTGCTTTCTCATTTGTCAAAAGGTAAGCCCCAAGTGCCCCAATAATTGCACCTTGAAAGAAGCTAGCAGAGTTAAAATTTCCAGGTAAAATTGAGCCTAAAATTCCACTATTTTGTGCATTTGTTTGATTTATATTTTCTTGCGTGTTATTTTTTAATTCATTTTGTGAATTTACTATTTTTTCTTCTATCTTTGTTTGTGTTTTTTGAATATATGGATTTATCATTTATATTTCCTTTTGTTTAAATACGCTTTCTATTGCTATTAGAAGTCCAATGCCAAGTGCTATATCAAAACCAGCTTTTAAATAGTTTTTTTGAACAATTTTATTTGATGCACTTATTGCAAGTGAAGTCGCAATTCCACCTTCAAGAGCATATTTTGTTGTGTTTTTTACTATTTGTGCGGTGTTTTTGTTTTTGCTTTGAAGTTCAAAAGCCCCAGCTGTAATGCCTCCAAAAAGTGCGCCACTTATAAAATGATCAACTGGAAGTCTTGAATTTGATGTTTTTAAACCCAACATCTACTCTCCTTTGCTTGTTGTTTTTTTAGATCTTGATGATGGTTTTTTTGAATCTAGTGTTGCACTGCCATTTTTTGTGCTAGATTTTTTTATTTGGCTAGTATTTTTTTGATTTTCATTGTGACATTTGCAATCACAACTCTCATCTTTTTCATCCTCGCAATCACAACACTTATCTTTTGATGACTTTAGTTTATTTTCTGCGCACTCTTTTAAATCCTGTGCTACTTCTTTGCCTTTTTCATATCCTTGCAATAACTTATCTTTTATTTTATCTTTGTTGTTAAATGCAACTACTGCTAATGACCCAACTGCTAAACCAGCTATAAATGGAAGTGCCATAATTTTCTCCTTTATTCTAAATTTTTGTTTTCTTTGAGAATTTGATCTATCAAAATTCCACCTACTGCCCCAAGCATAACACCCGATAAAAATGAGAAATACGGATTTTGTAAAAATGCATTTATATCATCTTTTGATGCTTTACCGTCTTTAAATTTAGCTAAAATTTCATTTAGTTCATTTATGGATTTTGTATCTAAATTTAAGCCCATCTGTTCTAAATTTTTAAAATTAAAAATTTCGCTTTGTTTGTTTTGAGTATTTTGTATTTCATTTAAAAGTGCTTTTTTATACTCATTTTCTGATGTAGCCCAAAGCCTAAAAAATAGATCTTTTAGTTTTTCATCATTTACACTATTTGTAAGTTCATCATAAATTTTTTCAGCTTTTTCTTCATAGCTTAGTGCGGTATATATCGCATCTTTTTTTGAATCAATATCAGGAGTTTTAAACTCTTCTAAAACCTCGTCTGTTTTAAAGCTTTCTAATAAAACAAAACCAGCTTTTTTAACTTCTAAAATTTGAGCAAAAATTTCACATCTAAAATTGTTATAAATTTCTGTGTATAGTAAAATGCCTTGATTTTCATAATTTAGTGCAGTTTGTAGTTCATTCATAACAACTCCTTTGCTTTTTCATTTATTTTAAGTAAAAAATTATCAACTTTTTTAAACTCTATAATGTCATTCCAAAAATCTTTATCGAACTCTTTTTTATCATATTCTATTGTTATTGAGCCAATTACTCGGTTAAATTTAACATTTTTTATACCGTTGATATTTTTTATCATTTCATCAAGTTTAGTTAAATTTATATTTTTTAAATTTTCATCGCCTAAATTTTCAAACTCATCTTTTATCTTACTTGAAATTCTAAGCCTTAACCGCCCGTGAGTGTGGTGTATTATCTTGCAATGAGATAAAACACTAACTAAAAAATCTTTTGTTATCATACTTTTCCTTGTTTTGTAATATTAATTATGCTTATTTAATTATCAATATAAGCTTAATTTCATTTGAAAATCATTATTATCTAACTCTGTTTGAATTTGCAATTATGGCTGATGTATGAGCTATATGAATTAATCCAGCACCAGCTGGATTAATTAAACCAAACATTGCTAAAATAGAACCAAAAATATTTGTAGATGTGCCTATTTTGTAATTTTGATTTGCAACTTTTAGAGCAAATTTACTTAAATCATAAAGTTTTATAATATCTTTTGGATTAGAGTTTGTTATAGCTATGTTTGAAACTTCAACAGCCGCTTTGCTCCCGCCACTTGCAAAAGAAACACTAACATTTGCTTTACTCATAGCAAGTGTGTCATTTACGCCATCTCCTATCATTACAACACTGTCTTTTTTGGTTAAATTTTCAATGATTTTTGCTTTTTCATCTGGCATTAAATCATAGTAAACTTCATCAAAATTCAGATCTTTTGCAAATTCTTTAGAAACTAGCTCATCATCGCCTGTTAGTAAAACTAACTTTTTAACACCTCTATTTTTGAGTTCTTTTAGCATCTCTTTTGTGCCTTCTCTAACTTCGTGGCTAAGGCTTAAAAATCCGATAAAATTTCCATTTTTAGCTAAATATATATTTGTAAAAGCTTTATTTTCTTTTGTATTTATTATAACTGAGTTGTTTTTCATAAATTTCAAATTTCCAAGCAGATATAAATTTCCTTCAAATTCCCCACTTACGCCTAAACCTATTTCGTTTTTTGTTATATTTTTTGTATTTGGTTTAATGTTTTTTTCTTTGCAAAAATTTATAATTGCTTTTGCTACTGGATGAGTATTTTTATACTCTAAATTTGCTAAAGTTTGAAAAAATTCATATTCATTTATATTAGTTTGATATGAGGCAACTACTGGAATTCCTGTAGTAAGAGTTCCGGTTTTATCAAAACAAAACACATTTGAACGGCTAAAATTTTCTAAATACTCTCCGCCTTTTATCAAAATATTATTTCTTGCAGCACTTGCTATTGCTGAGCTAATGGCTGAACTAGCTGCTAAGATAGTAGCACAGGGACAACTCATAATAATCATCACGCTAAAAACATTTGTAAAAGATGCTGTTAATAAAAGTGTGCTAAGTGTCATAAATGAACCTATTTTTAAGACTTTTTTTGCAAGCAGATCAGCAGTTACTTCACTTTTTGATTTTAGGCTCAGGGATTTTTCAACTTCATTAATTACTCTTGCAATATAAGTTTCATTGCCTAGGGCTTTGATTTTTACAAACACTCTACCATTTTCAACATTTGTATTTGCAAAAACATTGTTTCCTTGTTTTTTTAGCACACTTTCGCTTCTTCCATTTATCAAAGCTTCATTTATCAAAGCTTCGCCTTTTACTATAACTCCATCAACACAAATTTTCTCTCCACTTACAAAAACTGCTATATCGCCATTTTTTGCGTCTTTTAAATCAATCTCAACTTCAATATCTTCTCTTAAAACATAGAGTTTATTAACATCCATCTTGATTAAATTTCTTATCTCTACACGAGACAGGTTTGCTGTGTATTCCTCAAAAAGACGAGATCCTGTTAAAATATAAATTACTTCAAATGCTGCGCCAATTTCGCCACCAAAAATTGCTAAAATAAGTGAAAAAGCCATAAAGCTTTCTAGGCTAAAATTTCTGTTTTTTATATCATTTAATGCCTCATTTAAAAGTGGCTTTGCCATATATAAACTAAGTCCTACTAAGGCAAGTGCACTTAGAGGCGAAAATGCAGTAAGCAATATGTGTTCTTTTATAAAAACAAATGCTGCTACGCCGCTTAAAAAAGCAAATTGTTTGATTCTTTGTTTAAAAGTTTTTGTAGTTGAAACTAAATGGCATGGATTACAAGCTTTTGTGCAGTAATTTTGTTTGCTTGATAGCTCTTTTTTTGGTAAATTCAAACTTTTTTGTATAAGTTTAAGGATTTCTTCAAATGTGATTTTTTTATTGTCATAAATTATGATAATGCTTTTACAAATTTCATTTAGTCTTATTGAAATTATTTTTAAATTTAAAACTTCTTTTATCAGCTCAAAATTTTGCAATGTAAAAAGATGTGATTTAAGTCTAGTTCTATTTTTTATGTTCGATTTTATGGCTATTTCTTGCATTTCTCACAAATTCCTTCTAGTGATAAAATATGTCCTTGTATGATAAAATCATATTTTTTTGAGATTTCTTTTTGTAAATTTTGTAAAATTTCATCTTTAAACTCAATTATTTTTCCACATTTTTTGCAAATTAAATGATCGTGGTTTAGATGTATATTCATCTCATATTTAGTGGAATTTTTAGATTTTATTATGGTTAGTAGATTGTATTTTTTTAATAAATTTAGTGTGTTGTAAATAGTGCTTATACTTACTTGTTTTTTGTGCGTATTTTTGTATATTCTTTGAATTTCATTTATGCTTATATGCTTGTTGTAAAAAAGTATTTTTAGAATTTCTTTCCTTGGAATTGAATTTTTAGCTTTTTTGCTTAAAATTATATTCAAAAAATTGTTAAATACTGCTTCATTACACATCATACCTCCGAATTTATTACAAAATTACAATCAATGTTTTTTCTTAGAGCAACAATCTTTTTTACCGCAACCGCAACCACCTGTTTTGAATGTTGTTTTATATATAAAAAAACCAGCAAGAGCAGCTAATGCTATTAAAATAATAGCTTCATAAATTTGCATAATATATCCTTTTTTAAAAAAGGGGCAAATGCCCCAAATTATTTCATATCTTTTGCTTGAATCCAAATAACAGCGTCTTGACTTAACTCTTTGCCATCATGTTTATTATCTGGACCAACTCCAAGTGCTGCAAATCCCCACCATCCAGCTTTTGGAATTCCAAATGTAAATTTTCCATCTTGATCTGCTTTTATAGTAAGTGTTACAAAACTATCTTGAGGTGCAGTAATGTGAGCTTTTTTACCCATTTCGTTTTTCTTAATATCAACATCGTAGTTTAAATACTCAACTTCAATTTCTGCAAATGGAACTGGTTTGCCATTTCCTTTTACAATTCCTGAAAATGTGCTTCCTGCCCATATAGAATAAGGTTTTGTAAGTGGAACAATTTCAGCTTTTAAGCCAAGTTCAGCATCCCAATCAGTTGGTGCACCAGCAACATTTACTATCATTTTTGTTATTTGTTGAATATAGGCATCTTCATTTTTTTCATAATAAGGTGCTGGAGTTAAAACAAATACATGATCGCCCATTTTTTTTGCTTTATATTCAGTCTCATAGCCTTTGCCTGAGTTTGAATTACCTTTAAAAGCTATATTTTTAAGATCTTTTTTAAGATCTGTTTTTTTCTCTTTATTTATTACAAAAAAATCTTCAACTGGTTTAATTTCACCTTTAGCATTTAATCCCATATCCATAGTATGCTCATCAGCAAAAGGGTGATTAAATACTATTTTTAATGGAATGTTATCTGGTTTTTTTAATGCACTTTCTGGCGTATAAATCATTTGAAAATGTGCAAAAGCTGAACTAGCTAAAGCCGCCGCTGTGATTGTTGAAATAATAATCTTTCTCATTTAATGTCCTTTTTTTAAATTTATTTTGCTATATCTTTACTTTTTATAGTTATTTTATGTCCTTCTCCTGCATCAAGCTGAACTTCAAAATCACCATTTGGTTTTTTGAAAGTAACTTCACTATCTTCATTGAAAGTTTCTTCTAAAACGCTTTTTCCTCCTTGTATTAGATGAAATTTGACGCCTTTTGCAGTGCTTCCATCACTAAATCCACCCTCGCAAGTAATTGAGCCATCTCCATTATCAAAGCAACTCATAAGTGCAGTATGTGCAAACATCGAACTAATGGCAAATGCCAAAACTAATAGAATTTTTTTCATTTTTTCTCCTTTAAATTTGATTTATTATTAATTTTTAACCCACCTTGCCAATTTATGCGTTTTTCTGGGACTAATCCTAAAATTAACGCTATTAAAACTATACACACATAATAACCGCTCATAGCCACTAGACCACTTAAATTTAAAGCATTGCCTATGCTAAATACGAATGCTGCCATTATCATAGCTAATGTAAATGGAATAAAAAGTGCCAAAAGCATCCATTTATAGCTATTTGTTTGAAGCTTTACAACTACCATTGTGGCAATGCAAGGTGGGGTTAAGAGCATAAAGATGATTATAGCTGCGGCATGAAGTGGTGTGTAGCCACTATTTTGAGCCATCATATCCTCCGCTCTTGCATTGTCTTGTTTTCCTGTTTCGTAGATACTTCCTAGTGTTGCTACAGCACTCTCTCTTGCTGCAAATGAACTTAAGAATGCAACATTTATTTTCCAGTCAAATCCAGCAAATTTACTAATAGGCTCTAAAGCTCTTCCTGCCATACCAAGAAGTGAGTTTTCTATGCGGATATTTTTTTCTTCTCTTAAAATTTTATCTCTACCTTTTGAGAGTTTTCTTAACTCTTTATTTATGAGTTTTGCATCTTTATCATCGCTTGATGGTTTTATAATAGAGTAAAACAGCTCGTTTTCTTTTTTAAAATCTTCATCCACACCCTTGCTTCCAGCCATTTTTTTATCTTTATATGAGTCGTAAAAATTTAAAAGAGTTGCAACTTCATCTCTTGAATTAATATTCTCATAATATTTAGTTTTTTTAACTTTTGTATCAAAAGTAGCTAAAATTTTATCTTCTTGTGCTTTGAATTCGCTCATTTTTTCACTGCCGATTCCTGGAAATTGTAGCAATACAAAAAGCACTATCGCAACAGCTAAAACAATGGTGCAAACTTTTTTGATATAAATCCAAACTCTCTCACAAGCTCTAAAAATAACGCCTTTAAATGTAGGCATATGATAAGCTGGTAGCTCCATCACAAATGGGGCAGTCTCTCTTGTTTTAAGAAGTGTCATAGTTAAAACTTTTGCAATTATAAGAGCTGTAAAAATCGTAATAGTTGATATATAAAACATAACTAGGCTCATATGCTCTTTAAAAAACGCTCCTAAAAGCAGTGTATAAAATGGTACTTTTGCAAGGCAATTCATAAGTGGGACTGTAAAAATAGTAGCCATTCTAGCTCTTTCATCCGCAATTCCTTTTGTAGCCATAACGCCAGGAACCGCACATCCTCCTACAAACGCACCACCTAAAACTAATGGCAGTGTGCTTTGTCCGTGAAGTCCAAATTTTCTAAAAACTCTATCTAAAATAAAAGCCATTCTAGGCATATATCCAACATCTTCTAAAATTGCTATTAGAGCAAATAAAATAAAAAATATAGGCAAGTAATTAAGCAGGGCGTTTATGCTATTTATAAGCCAAACACCAAGATCTGTAAAAACTGGAACTTGAGTTATATTTGTAGCCGGTAAAATGTCTACTATGAAATTCTTTAAAGCTGCTAAAAGTGGCCATGTGTAATTTGTTAAATGATAGCCAAAAACTATTGAGAGTTGATAAATTCCAACTATTATTAAAAACAAAATAGGAAAAGACAGCCATCTATTTAAGACTATTTTATCGACTTTATCAGTAAAAGTTTCCTTTCCTTTTTTAGTCTCTTTTGTGCAGTTTGAGTTTACAATATCGGCTGAATCGTATCTAAAAGTAGCTAGAAAATTTTCTGTATTTTTATTAAATGTTTTTTTAAAAAGCCCTATTTCTTTTTTTGCTAACTCTTCAAAGCTTTCATTTTTATCTTTTAATAAATCATAAATAACACTATCATTTTCAAGTGCTTTTATAGCTAACCATCTATTTTTTATATTATAATCATTATCAATCATACTTTCTAATTTTGCAATAAAAGGCTCTAATTCTTCATAATTGATTATAAATTCTTCGTAGCTATAAAATTTATTATAAACCTCATCAATAGCTTTTAAAATTTCGTTTTTTCCGATTTTTTTAAAACCACTTGCAACAACAACAGGGCATTTTAGCATATCTGAAATTTTTGTAGCATTTACTTCAATGCCTCTTCTTTGAGCAACATCTATCATATTTAAAATAACAATAACAGGTTTGCCTATTTCTAAAAGTTGAAAAGTTAGATATAGATTTCTTTTTAAATTTGAAGCATCAATAACATTTAAAATAATATCTGGATCTTCTTTTAAGATAAATTCTTTTGCCACTCTTTCTTCAAGCGAATAAGAACTAAAAGAATAAGTCCCAGGAAGATCTACCATCTCAATCTCAAGGTCTTTATATGAAAAAAATCCTGATTTTTTATCCACAGTGACACCTGGATAGTTTGCAATGTGTTGGCGAATACCACTAAGCATGCTAAAAATTGTTGATTTTCCGCAGTTTGGTTGCCCAGCTAATGCAATTTTAACATTTTTTTTATTAGATTTTTTTACTTCATTTAAAGAGCTTTGAATTTCACTCATATTTTTTCAACCTCAATTAATCTTGCTTCGCTTTTTCTAAGAGTGATTAGGTAGTTATGAATTTTAAGTTCCATTGGATCATAAAGCGGGGCTTCTCTAATTATTTCTACTTTAGCACCATTTATAAAGCCCATATCAAGTAGTTTATAAAAAAGTTTCCCATTAGCATTAACATTTTTTATTTTATACAAACCACCACTTTTACAATAATCAAGTTCCACAACCCATCCTTTTTATAGTTATATAATAAAATTGATATCTATAATCATTATGTAAAAAATTAGCATATTGTAACTCAATAAAGCTTAAAATTACCAAAAATATTTATTTATTATTTAAAAAATAATTTATATTTACTTGTAGCTATGAAATAAATTTATTATGGTAGAAAGCTATATATAAATTATATGTAGATAAATTTATTTTTTAAAGTTTATAAAATGTAAATTTATCAATCCTCATTGTTTATAATTTCAGCCATATAAGATTGTTTTTTTAATGAAATTTCTGCTTGTGATACTTTTTTTGGCGGCTCTTGCACTTCTAAAAGCGATCTTTCTAAGGATATAAAATTTCTCATCACACTGGCATAAGCTTTGAAAAAAACTGCGTATTTTGATTTTTCTAACATATCTAAAAACTCATCTATAAAGTTATTTATAGAAGTTTTAAAAAGTTCACTGCTTAATTCTTGTTTGTTTTCATTTGCCTCATCTTTTAAAAATGTAGCCATCAAGCCAAAGATAAAGCCTATAAAATCCTCGCCTTCTTCGCATTTTTCTTCATCTCTTCTATAAGAACTTTTTTTGATAATATTTATAACATCAAGTCTAGCTTTTCCATTGTCTCTACCCTCATCATAAAAACTAGCTGTAGTTGGAATATTTGAGTAAGAGAGATTAAAAAATAGAGCGTTTTGTTCATCTTTAAATTTAGAAAAATCAAATTTAGCCATCACATCAAAATCAGTTTTATTTTCATCTGTGATTGGAAATTTAGAAAGTTCTTTTATTTTTTCTTGCATATTTTTAAACAAACTTTCTTTTTCGCTAAAAAAGAGTGCTGATGAAGCAAATTCATAGTAATACGATCTAGCTTTTAAAATATCTTTCATATTTTCCTACTTTCTTCAAATTGTTTCATTACTGTAAGTTTTGCCTTGCAATCAGGACAGCAATACAGCATTTTAGTCTTAAACTCATCGCCTTTAAACATTGGCGCCATCATATTTGCCACTTTTTGAACTGCTTTTGTGGTTGCAAATTCTTTTCCACACTCCACGCATTTAAAGAGTTCATCTTTTGCAAGTGTAGTGTAGCTATAAAAACTTGGATTTAACTCAATCTCTCCTCTATCTATAAAAATAGTATCTTTTTCTGCACAGCGCATAGTGCAATAGCCACAAGCTGTACAAAGCGAAGGGTTAAATTTAATAGAGTTATCTTTTGTATCAGCAACCAATGCATCCACATTACAAGCACCAACGCAACTTAAACAAAGAGTACAAGTTTCTTCGTTTATTCTAATTTTTGCGTATCTTAACTTTTGTGTGGTTTTTACAACACCAAGATCATCTCTCGCGATTAAAAACTCTAATCTTTTTGAAAAATCTGCTCTTTTATTTCCTTCTAAAAATGGATATGAAAAGTAACTATTTGGCACTAAATTTGCATTATTTAGAGCATTTTTTAGCTCATTTTCATTTTGTGCTATGTATATACCTTTTGTTTTAAATTTAATCTCATAAATTTGATTTATTAAATTTATATTATCTATAGTGATTTCACTAAATTTATCATTGTATAATACGATATTGCAGCCACTTTGAGTAAGCATAGTCATAAAATGCACGTGATCTAAAAATTCTATATTATCAACATAAAACGGCAAAACATTTGGCTTAAGATCTATTTTGATATCAAAATTTGTATTTTTATTTACTACAAGTATGATTTTATCTTTATATAAATTTGTAATTTCATTAAAAGAATTTCGTGGCATAATGCTAAAATCAATTGCAGAAGTCGGACAAATTC
This sequence comes from Campylobacter sputorum, assembly GCF_002220775.1. Taxonomy (NCBI): domain Bacteria; kingdom Pseudomonadati; phylum Campylobacterota; class Epsilonproteobacteria; order Campylobacterales; family Campylobacteraceae; genus Campylobacter; species Campylobacter sputorum. The sequence continues at coordinate 1,603,328 of NZ_CP019685.1, read as the reverse complement.
CTACACATTTGCCACAGCCTATACAATCAATATGTGAAAACATAAGTTGTTTTTTTTCATCATCTTTTAGTATCGCTACTGTTGGACAAATATCGGCACATTTGCCGCATATCTCATGTCTTCTTTCGTGATATTGGCATATTTTTTCATCATAAGTTATAAAGTTTCTATAATTTGTTAGTGGCGAAAGCGATTTTACAAGATTTAAAATTTCAGAGTTTTTTAATGTTGATATTTCATAACAACCGCTTTGTTTTAGCATATATTCTTTTGCATTTTCTATAAGCAAGATATCGCAATTTATCTCGTATTCATCGTTATTTGTGATTATATTTACATAAATTTCTCCAACTTGTCCATAAAGAAATTTTATTTCATCGTGCCTTAAAGTTATAACTTTAAAATCATTTTTTTCTAAATTTTCTTTTAAGCTACTTTTGTCATTATCGCTTATTATAATGATATTTTTCCCAATTTCTTTTGAGTGCATTATATCTTTTGATAAATCAAAACAGGTCGCTCTTGCTTCATATAGCAAACTCACATTTTCTGCTTTAGTAATTGTATCTTCTAAACTATTGTTTAAATAAAAATCTATTTCTTTTGCTATGATTTTTGCGTTTTGTAAATTTTTATTTGATATAAATATCTCTTCGTTTTCATCTGTAATAAACTTAATATTATCTTTAAGCACTGGTTTTTCGCTATTTTTATTGTAATAACCAAATTCTATCACTTGTATTCCTTTTGATTTTGTGGATAATTTTAATATAAACTCATAAAATTAAACTTAAAAAATATATAATGCATAATTTGGTATAATCACTTTGTTAGCTAGACAAAAAGCTAAGGAGAAACAATGCATTTTAGAGACATTCCTCAGATTGACAAAATCATAAATGATGATAAATTTAAAGATTATGTAAAGCCGATTTTAGCATATATTGCAAAAAATGAGATTGCGTCCATTAGACAAAAATTGCAAGACAAAAAGGATTTAAATTTATCCCAAGATGATATATTTGAAATGATTTCAAAAAAATATGATAAATTTAATAGGCAAAAACTTCAAAAGGTTATAAATGCAACAGGCGTTGTGGTTCATACAAATTTAGGTAGAAGTTTGATATCAGAAGAAATTTTTGATAGTGTAAAAAATACAATTTGTCACGCAAGTAATCTTGAGTATGATTTGCAAAACGGAAAAAGAGGCGAGAGATATACTTTTATATCAAATTTAGCTTCTATTCTATTTGGATGCGAAGATGTTTTAGTTGTAAATAATAACGCAAGTGCTGTATTTTTAGTCTTAAATACACTTGCTAAAAACAAAGAAGTTATAGTTAGCAGAGGTGAGCTAGTAGAAATTGGTGGAAGTTTTAGAGTGCCTGAGGTTATGTTAAACTCAGGGGCGATTTTAAAAGAAATTGGCACAACAAATAGAACCAAAATAGAAGATTACGAAAACGCTATAAATGAAAACACAGGTTTACTTTTAAAAGTCCATAGATCAAATTTCGATATAGTTGGCTTTACAAAAAGTGCGTCATTGCAAGAAATTTCAGCTCTTGCAAAAGATAGAAATTTGCCAAGTTATTATGACTTGGGTAGTGGATATCTTGGGGAATTGCCGTATTGTCTTAGCAAAGATGAGCCAAGTTTGGATAAAATTGCAAATAGCGTTGATTTATTAAGTTTTAGTGGCGATAAGCTTTTTGGAAGTGTGCAGTGTGGCATAATACTAGGCAAGAAAAAATACATAAATCAGCTAAAGAAAAACCAGCTTTTGCGTATGTTAAGAGTAGATAAAATAACTCTTAGCATATTAAATTTAACTATGTTTGCGTATTTAAATCACTCTTATAATCAAATTCCTACTTTAAATTTACTAAATAGAAGTGAAGATGAGTTGGTAGAAATTGCAGAATTTATCATTGCTAAAGTTGGATTAAAAGATATTAGTATCACAAAAACAAATACATATGTTGGTGGTGGCACAATGCCAAATAAAAAATTACCAAGCATTGCAGTAGCATTAGATGGAAATGCTGTAAATTTAGAGCGTAAATTTAGAGATAAAAATGTAATTGGTAGAATAGAAGATGATAAATTTATGCTAGATTTAAGAAGTGTTTTAAAAAGCGATATAAATGAACTTATAGAAATCATAAAAGAGGTTTTTAGCGATGAATAGCATTATCATAGGCACAGCAGGACATATAGATCACGGGAAAACCGCACTTATAAAAGAGCTAAATGGCTTTGAGGGCGACAAACTGCAAGAAGAAAAAAATCGCGGTATAACAATAGATCTTAGTTTTTCAAATTTAAAAAACAATGATACAAATATAGCTTTTATAGATGTTCCTGGTCATGAAAGCCTTATAAAAACTATGATAAGCGGAGCATACTCACTTGATGCTGCTATGGTTGTGATTGCAGCTGATGATGGAATAATGCCTCAAACAAAAGAACATATCCAAATTTTAAGCATTTTAGATGTCAAATCCATAATTATAGTTATCACAAAATGCGATTTGGTTTCAAAAGATATTTTAGATACTAGGCAAAATAAGATAAAAAACTATCTAAAAAGTTTTTCAAATTTAGAAATTTTACGAATTTTTGAAACAAGTATAAAAGATAAAAATAGCATAACAGAGCTTAAAGATTATCTTTTTATGATAAAACCAAAAGAGCACGCTTCTGATTTGGTTTTTCATTATTATATAGATAGAGCTTTTAGTTTAAAAGGAATAGGACAGGTTGTTACAGGAAGTTTGATAGGCGGAAGCATAAAAAAAGGTGAAAAAGTTTATAACTACGATACAAAAAAAGAATACATTGTTAGAAGTGTTCAAATCCATGATAATGATGTAGATAGCGCTAGTTCGCCAAATAGAGTAGCTTTAAATTTAAGTAGCAGTGATACAAAAGATATCACAAAAGGTCAAATGCTTAGTAAAAAAGGCTTTTTTAGAGCTTTTGGAGATGTTGATTGTGTTATGACAAACGGCGAGATTTTTCAAAATCAAAATGTAGTATTTTGCGTTGGGACAAAGCAGCTAAATGCCAGAGCAACAATTTGCGGAGAGATAAATACATTACAATTTGTAACATTTAAATTTAGCAAACCAGTTTGTCTTAAATTTAAAGAAAGCTTTGTTCTTTTGTCAAATAATCGCGTAATTGGTGGCGGAAAAGTTTTAAATTCTATAAGTGAGCCTATGAAAAAAGCCCAAAAAATGCCTATATTAAAAGCATTATATGAAAATGATTTTTTACTTGCTTTTTCTTTGCTAAAGACCTTTCATAGGCATGGATTTGGGCTTATTTCATCTTATCAGCGTTTTGCACTAACTCATGAAGAAGCACTAGAAATCGCACTAAATTTAAAAGATACTTTTATTGATAAAAAAGAGTTAAATGTGTATGACAAGTTGGCATTTAATGAGATTTCAACGATAATTATAAATATATTTGCGAAAAATAAATTTGCCATAATTTCGGCATCAAGTATCTCAAATAAAATTTCTTGGGCGAGTGAGAGCTTATGCCTTTATGTTTTAAACTCACTTTATGAAAATAACAAAATTGCAAAAAATGGATCGTTTTTTATAGATAAAAATGCAAATTTAGGTGGGATTTTAGAGAGTTTAGACAGTAAAATTTATGATATTTTATTGTCTGAAAATTTTACCCCATCAGCTCCATACAATATATATGATGAACTTGAGATAGATAGAGTAAGTGGGGATAATGCGATGAAAAAACTAACAGCAAGTAAAAAGATAATAAGACTTGCTCACAATCTTTTTATAACTCAAGTTGCCTTAAGTAATGTTTTAAATTTAATGAGAGAAATGATAAAAATCGATGGTTTTATAAATGTTACTTCAATAAAAGATAAATTAAATTTAAGTAGAAAATATGCTATAGCATATTTAGAATATCTGGATAAATTTGATGATATCGTAAAAGACGGCATAGATAGAAAATTTAAATAAAGTATATATTAAATTTATAAACTAATATAAAAACAAAAGCTATAATATTTATTAATATGCTAAAATAGCATATAGCTAGAGTATAGGTTTTACTTCACATTTTGTTATTTTTTTGTTACAAAATATGCTATTTTTGCATATTTAATTTTTAAAATGTCATTTTTGACAAATTTTAGGAGGGGTTCATGCAAGAAACTCGTAGAGAATTTTTGAAAAAAGTCGCTAAAGCTAGTGCTGGAGTTGGTGCAGTAGTAGCTGCTGTAACAGCTGCAAATGCAGTGCCTGTTTCAAAGATAAGCAACTCAAAAGGCAAACATTCAGAGGTGCTTTACTGGAAAAGTGAAGCTTGGGATAAATTTTATAAAGTAGCTTATTAAGGATATTTTATGAGTAAAACAACATATGTAGGAAGGCGTTCGTTTCTAAAGCTTGCTGCCCTTGGTGCTGCAGCAAGTGGTGCGTTTGGATCCAACGAAACACTAAGAAACGCAACCAAAGAAGAGATAAAAAATCCTTTTCCTAATTCTGTAATGAAAAGAACTATATGTTCGATATGTTCTGTAGGCTGTGGGATTGAGGCTGAGGTTGATGAAGGTTCAAATGTTTGGATTCGTCAAGATATGGCGGTTGATCACCCGATTTCACAAGGTAGTCATTGTTGTAAAGGTATAGATCAAATAGATTTAACAAAATCAAAAATGAGACTCAAATACCCACTTAAAAAAGTAAATGGAAAGTGGGAGAGAATTTCATGGGAAACAGCCGTTAATGAAATTGGCGATAAAATGCTTAAAATCCGTGAGGAAGATGGACCAGATAGTGTTGAGTTTTTAGGTTCGGCTAAATTTTCAAACGAACAAGCTTTTTATTTTAGAAAATTTGCAGCATTTTGGGGAACAAACAATATAGATCACGTAGCTAGAATTTGACATAGTGCAACAGTCGCCGGTGTGGCGAATACTTGGGGTTATGGCGCTATGACAAATCATGTTGCTGATATGATAAACTCAAAAGTTATACTATTTATTGGTGCAAACTCAGCTGTAGCAAATCCTGTTGGTGCAATGAAAAGAGCCTTGCAAGCAAGAGATAGAAATAATGCCAAAATAGTTGTTGTTGATCCTATATATACAAGAACTGCCGCAAAAGCAGATATGTTTATTAGGATTAGACCTGGAACTGATATAGCTTTCATTTATGGTATGCTTCATTTGATATTTAAAAATGGCTGGGAAGATAAAGAAGTTATTGCAAAGCAAAGTTATGCAGTTGATGAAATCAAAGAAGAAGCTAAGCACTGGACACCGCAAGAAACAGCTCGTGTTACAGGTTGTAGTGTAGAAGAGCTTGAAAGCTTTACTAAGCTTTTTGCTACTGCAAAACCTGCTACTTTATGCTGGGCTTTAGGTATAACTCAACACTCAGTTGGTAGTTCAAATACTAGAATTTTAGCTATTTTACAATTAGTTTTAGGAAATATGGGTAAAGCAGGTGGCGGAACAAACATCTTAAGAGGACATGATAATGTTCAGGGTGCTACCGATATGAACTGTCTTGCCGATAGTTTGTCTGGTTATTATGGTTTGGGAGATTCGGCATTTAAACACCATTGTAAAGGCTGGGGTGTTGATTTTGATGAGTTTGTAAAACGCTTTGCAGTTTCAGTAAAAGAACCACGAGAAAAGCTTGGCGAACCTGTAAAAGGCACTAATTTTAGAGAGTATTTTTATCACGATCCTAAAAATCCTGAGGATAGAAACTGGCGAAATGAAAAAGGTTGGTCACTTTCTAAATGGTGGCAAGGTGTTTTAAAAGAAGAAGAGACTTTTTCAAGTGGAAATTTAAGAGTGCTTTGGGTTCAAGGAACAGGTATTACTTCTATGGCTCATCAAGTGAAGATAAAAGAAGCCATAGATAAGCTTGATATGCTTGTAGTTGCAGAGCCATTTTTGAATGAAGTTGCTATACTTAGTGATAGATCTGATGGAATTTATGTTCTTCCTGCTTGCACTCAATTTGAAAGCGAGGGATATTGCTCAGCAACAAATCGTTCAGCACAATGGAGAACACAAGTTATAAAACCACTTTATGAAAGTAAAGAAGATCAAGAAATAATGTTTTTATTTGCTAAGAAATTTGGTTTTTACGATGAGTATGTAAAAGGCATGAAGATGGGAATCGTTGATGGCGAGATTAAGCAAGTTAAAGATGATTTCAAATGGCCAGAAGACGCAACAGATGAGATAGCTAGAAATACTCAAAGTATTGGAAACAATGGTAGAACTGCTGCAAGACTTAAAAAACATCAAGAAAATTGGCAATTCTTTGATCCACTCACTCTAAAAGGTAGAGGCCCAGTTGAGGGTGAATATTATGGACTTCCATGGCCTTGTTGGGATGAAAAACACCCTGGGACCCCTATACTTTATGATACGACAAAGCCTTATATAGAAGGTGGTATGGGCTTTAGAAATAGATTTGGCTTAGAGCATGATGGCGTTAGCCAACTTGCTGATGAAAGCATAACTTTGCCGGGCTCAAAAATAAAAGGCGGTCATCCACAAATTACTAAAGAAAATATCGAAAAAGTTTTAGGTATCACTCTTAGCGAAGAAGAAAAATCTAAAATGGGTTCAAGTTGGAGTATGGATTATAGTGGAATCATAGCTAAGAAATGCCGTGAGGCTGGAGTATGTCCTTGTGGAAATGCAAGAGCTAGGGTAAAAGTTTGGGAATTTGCAGATCAGATTCCAAAACACAGAGAGCCTATCCACTCACCAGATTGGGATTTGGTTAAAAAATATCCTACTTTTGAAGATCAAAAGAGAAATTTCCGTGTTGCAACTAAATTTATAAGCGAACAACAAGAAAAAGATTGGTCAAAAGAGTTTCCAACTATCATAAGCTCACTTAGAGTTGTAAATTTAAGCGGTGCTGGTATGATTGAAAGGACTAGTAAATATCTAGCAGCTATCACGCCTGAAATGTTTGCTCATGTTAATCCTGAGTTAGCAGCAAAATATAATATAGCAGATGGATCTATGATGTGGATACACGCTCCACAAGGAACTAAAATAAAAGTAAAATGTATATATTCTTACTCCGTTACACCAGATAGAATTTGTTTACCATACAACTTTGCTGGTATTTTGCAAGGTGTTGATTTAAGTGATCGTTATCCTGAGGGCGCAAAACCTTATACAATAGGTGAGAGTTCAAATACTATTACAAACTACGGATTTGATATAAATACTCAAATTTCAGAATTTAATGCTGGTCTTTGTAGACTAGAAAAAGCGTAAAAGGAGTAAGTTATGGCAAGAATGAAATTTTATGTAGATATTCAACGATGTATAGCTTGTTATGGTTGCCAAGTTGCTTGCTCTTCAGCTCATGAAGTTCCAGTTGGTATCAATAGGCGTAAGGTTCTTATAATAAACGAAGGCATTCCGGGCAAAGAATTTGCTAGTACAATTGCTTGTCAACACTGCACTGATGCACCTTGTGCACAAGTTTGTCCAGTAAATTGTTTTTATATAAGAGATGATGGGGTTGTTTTACATGATAAAAAAACTTGTATAGGTTGTGGATATTGCTTGTATGCTTGTCCTTTTGGTGCACCACAATTCCCAAGAGATGGTGCTTTTGGTATAAAAGGCGAGATGGATAAATGCACAATGTGTGCAGGTGGTCCAGAAGAGACAAACTCTCATGAAGAGAGAGAACTTTACGGACAAAACCGCATAGCTGAGGGCAAAGTTCCTATGTGCGCTGCTATCTGCTCTACAAACGCACTTTTGGTTGGTGATGCAACAGAAGTTTCAAATGTATACAGAAAACGCATTATGACAAAACAGCCAAATGTAAAACCTGACTTTTCTTCATAAATTTTTGGAGGAATTTTTCCTCCAAAAATACCTAAATTTATACTAAAAATTATTTTTTTATCTTTGCTAAACCTTGACAACGGGGGGGGGGGAGTGATATAATCTACTTCTGAATTACGAAATTTGAAATTTAAAGGAGTATTTTTATGTTGCGTAAAGTTTCAAGTAGAGTTTCTTTTATTGTTTTTTGTTTATTAACTACTGCTTTTATTGTTTTTTCTACTATAAATTATAATTTCGTTAAAAATCTATATATTGATATGGGAGAATCTGGAAATTCTTCATCTAGTGGAATTACTAAAATTTTAGTAGAACAGTTTGTTGGAGAAAAAATAAATGTTGTAAATTCTTTTTATAACCATTTACTAGAAAATCCAAATTTATTATATGATAGAGATATTCTTAAAGAAAAATTAATATCATCAGCACTAACATCTGGTTTAAATGAGTTTTATATAGGTTTTGAAAGTGATGGCTCCCTTCATGATGTTGTGACAGAAGATGGTAAAAAATTTGAATTTGTTTACAAAGATATGCAAAATCTGTCATATGATGCAAGATCTAGAGGATGGTATAAAGATGCTGTAAAAAATGGTAAACTAACATTTTCTCAGCCATATTTAAGCTCTACTGGATTTCCTTGCGTTACAATATCTATTCCAATTACTATACAAGGTAAACTTATAGGTGTATTTGCAGGAGATATATTTTTAGACTCTTTAAATAAAAAATTGGGTTCTATAAAAAACTCTACAACCTCTATGGTATTTTTAGTTGATATACAATTAAAAAACTTTGTCTCTCATGCAAGAAAAGATATGATAATGTCTGATAACCCTGAAGTAAAACAAATTGCTACGAATTTTATAAACTTTTACAATAAAGATGGAAACAAACCTTTTGAATATGACTTTATGGGAGATCATAAAGTTGGTGCTTGCGAAAAATACGAAGCTGCTAACTGGCTTATTTGTTCAGCAAACTCAATGAGTGATTATGATAGCACACTAAGTTATATAATTAAAAGTCAAAGTGTAACTTCAACTATATTTATTATACTTATAGTATCTATCTTAACTTTCATAATAACAAGAGCTTTAAAACCAATCTCTATAATCCAATCAGGTCTAAACAATGTATTTAAATTTATAAATCATGAATCAAAAGATGCTAATACAATAAATGTAAAAACAAAAGATGAATTTGGAGCTATGGCTAAAGCTATTAATGAAAACATTGAAAAAACTAAAAAGAATTTATCTGATGAAGAAGTATTTATAAAACAAGCTAATACATTTGTAGATGAGATAAAAGAAGGTAACTTCTTAGTATCATTTGAAGCAAATTCTTCAAATCCAGCACTTAATAATCTAAAAGAAGCATTTAAAGAGTTACAAACAACATTAGTCTCACTTATAGCAGATAATGGACATAATATACTAAATTTATTAAAATCTTTCCAAAACAAAGACTTTACAACTTCTATAGAAGATAAAGGTGTTATTGCTCAAGGTATAAATACTTTAGGCATTGAAATATCAAATATGCTTAAACAAAATCTATCTCAAGCAGAGAGCTTACAACAAAAATCAGATCTATTATCTAAAGCAGTAGATCAAATAACAGCTTCAGCTAAAAAACAAGCTAGTTCACTTGAAGAAAGTGCAGCTGCAGTTGAAGAGATGTCTAGCTCAATGAACTCAATTAATCAAAAAACAACAGAAGTTATAGCTCAAAGTGAAGAGATTAAAAATGTTATAACTATTATAAAAGATATATCAGAACAAACTAATCTTCTAGCACTTAATGCTGCTATAGAAGCAGCAAGAGCTGGAGAAGCAGGAAGAGGATTTGCAGTTGTTGCTGATGAAGTTAGAAAACTTGCTGAAAAAACAGGTAAATCTTTAACTGAGATAGAAGCTAATGTAAATGTTTTAACTCAATCAATAAATGAGATGAGTGAAAGCATTAGAGAACAAACTGAAGCAATATCTATGATAAATAACTCTGTAGCTGATGTAGATGCTTTAACAAAAGAAAATGTTAATATTGCAAACAATACAAACAGCATTACAAAAGAACTTGATACTATGTCTAAAGATATAGTTGATAGTGTAAGGAAGAATAGGTTTTAAATTTAAATTTAGATGTTAGAGAAAACTCTAACATCTAAATGCTTATACCACATCACACTTCATAAATTTACTATACATAAAGTAAAAATAAGTTATCATTTCATAGTATAAATTTAACAAAAGAGATGATATGAATATAGTTTTTATGGGAACTCCAGATTTTGCTACAAATATTTTAAAAGAGCTTTTATTAGAGAATTTTTGCATTAAAACTCTAGTTTGTGCTGAGGATAAAGCTGTTGGTAGAAAAATGATATTAACACCGCCTGATACTAAAAAATTTATTTTGCAAAACTATCCTAGTATAGAAATTTTACAACCCAAAACACTCAAAGATAAAACTATAGTAGAACACATAAAAAATTTAAATCCTGATTTTATAGTTGTTGCTGCTTATGGAAAAATTTTGCCAAAAAATATTTTAGATATCGCACCTTGTATAAATTTGCATGGCTCAATTTTACCAAAATATCGCGGTGCAAGTCCGATACAATCCATGATTTTAAACGCAGATAATATTTTTGGTGTAACTGCTATGAAAATGGGCGAGGGGCTTGATGATGGAGATATGCTAGGTTTTAGTATGTGTAAAAATAGTGGGCAAAATTCTACTTTGCTTTTTGATGAGCTTTCTAAAATGGCTGCGAAATTATGTGTAAAAGCGTTAAGAAACTATGATAGTATTATGCCTTTAAAACAATTTGATGCTATTTCATCTAGTTGTGTAAAGATTAAAAAAAGTGATGGCGTTGTAAGTTTTGATAATAATATAGATGATGTGATGAATAAATTTAAAGCTTATTTTGGTTGGCCTGGAATTTATTTTGAAAATGGTTTAAAACTTTTAGACATAAGAAAAAACTCAAATAAAAATATTGATAATAAAGGAATTATAACAAATATAACAAAAGATGGTTTTTGTGTGTCTTTTAATGGTGGCGAGTTAGAGATTTTATCTCTTCAAGAAGTTAGTAAAAAAGCTGTATTGGCAAAAGATTTTATAAACGGAAAAAGGTTAAAAGTTGGTGATAGAATTTGTTGATGAGATAGATTCAACTCAAAAAGAGCTTTGCGAAAGAGTGAAACATGGCATTGTTAAAGAGTCATATTTCATTGTTGCAAAATCCCAAACTAGCGGTATTGGTAGCAGACAAAATGAGTGGGTGAGCGAAAATGGAAATTTATATTTTTCTTTTTGTGTAAAAAAAATTCATCTTTCAAATGACATAAAAGATGTCTCTGTTTCTATATACTTTTCTTGTATTTTAAAAGAAATTTTAAATGAATTTGGCTCAAGAGTATGGTTAAAATGGCCCAATGATTTTTATATAAATGATAAGAAAATAGGTGGCACAATCACTACAAAAATAAACGATTTTTTTATCTGTGGTATAGGTTTAAATTTAGTTAATTGCCCAAAAAACGCAGCTTTTTTAGATATAACATTAAGTGTTAATGATATAGTTTATGCTTTTATAGATAGATTAAAAAAAAGAATTTCATGGAAGCAAATTTTTAGTAAGTTTTTGATAGAATTCCAAAAATCAAGAAAATTCACATCGCATAATGAAAATAATGAATTGGTTAGCCTAAAAGATGCTATTTTATGCGACGATGGTTCTATCTTGATAAATAACAAAAGGATGTATTCGTTAAGATGAGTGAAATTATAGCTATTGCAAATCAAAAGGGTGGAGTAGGTAAAACCACAACGGCTGTAAACCTGGCAGCTTCTTTGGCTGTTGCAGAAAAGAAAGTTCTTCTTATAGATGTAGATCCACAAGCAAACGCAACCACTGGAATGGGATTTAGTAGAAGTGATTACGAGTATAATATTTATCATGTTTTAACTGGTAGAAAAAAACTTTCTCAAATCATTTTAAAAACAGATATCCCAACACTTTTTTTAGCACCTTCAAATATAGGTTTAGTTGGTATTGAACAAGAGATTAGCGAAAAAGATAGCAAACTAATACTAAAAAACAAAATAGCTGAAATTTTAGATGATTATGATTATATAATCATTGATTGCCCTCCAGCTCTTGGAAGCATAACTATAAACGCTCTTAGTGCTAGCGATAGTGTCATTATACCGATTCAGTGCGAGTTTTATGCACTTGAGGGACTTGCTCTTATATTAAATACGGTAAAAATAATTAAAAAAACTATAAATCCTAAGTTAAATATTAAAGGATTTTTACCAACTATGTTTAGCTCACAAAATAATCTTGCAAAAGAAACGGTGGCAAATTTACAACAGCATTTCAACAACAAGCTTTTTAAAGATGATAATGATGCTTTAGTAGTAATTCCAAGAAATGTTAAACTAGCAGAAAGCCCAAGCTTTGGTAAACCTGTCATACTCTATGATATCAAATCACCTGGCTCTCAGGCATATCAAAGTTTAGCATATTCGATAATGAGTTAAAATGGCAAAAAAACCAAGTTTAGGAAGAGGCTTAGAGGCTATATTAGGTGATGTTGAAGAGGCTTATGTAAGAGAGCTAGAAAGTGGTTCTAAAAGCGATATGGTTTTAGAATTACAAGTTAGTAAAATACTTCCAAACCCATTTCAACCTAGAAAAAATTTTGATAAAAACGCACTTGAAGAGTTGGCTGCTTCTATACAAAAACATGGTCTGTTGCAACCAATAGTAGTTAAGCAAGATGGCGAAAATTATGTAATAATAGCTGGCGAAAGAAGATTTAGAGCAACTAAAATTTTAGGTAAAGAGACTATAAGAGCTATAGTGGCTGATATGAAGTCTCAAAATTTAAGAGAACTTGCTTTGATAGAAAATATTCAAAGAGAAGATTTAAATCCAATAGAACTTGCAAACTCATATAAAGAACTCATAGATGAGTATAATATAACACAAGATGCTCTTGCAGACATAATTAAAAAATCTCGTGCTCAGATAACAAACACTCTTAGGCTTTTAACACTAGATGATAAAACAAAGCATTATTTGAGTATAGGAGAAATTTCACAAGGTCATGCAAAGATAATGGTAGGACTAAACAAAAACGATGAGCTTGCTGTTTTAGATACGATAATAGGTCAAAAGCTTAGTGTTAGAGATACTGAAAATTTAGTAAAAAATATAAAAAATAAAAAAATAGATAATATTAAAACAAACATTTCTAAACACATTGATTACATAGATGAGTTTAATATATTAAAAATAGCACTCAATGAAATAGGTATAAATAGCACACTTAAAGGCAAAAATATAATTTTAAAATTTAATGATATCGATAGTTTAAAAAATTTAATTGAAAAAATAAAGTAAAAATGGTAAAATTAAAGGTTTTAAATTATAATTTAATTATAAAGGGGATTTTGTGTTAGAATTTGATATTCGTTTAATGATATTTACAGCTATAGTTTTTTTATTTCTAATAGCTCTTTTAAATAAAATTTTGTATAAACCTGTAATAGCATTTATGGATAAAAGAGAAGCTTCTATAAAAGAAGATGAGAAAAATGCAACTAGGAATGATGACGATATCAACGCATATATTGTAAAATCAAATGAGATAATAATTAATGCTAAGAATGAAGCAAATAAAATAAAGCAAGATACGCTTAATGATGCTAAAGAAAAAGCACTTAAAGAACTTGATAATAAAAAAGTAAATTTAGAAGAAGATTATAGTAATTTTATATCAGATTTAAATAAACAAAAAGAAGAATTTAAAGATAGTTTATTGTCTAAACTTCCTGAATTTAAAGGTAGTTTAAACGATAAATTTGCAAAAATTTAAGGAGGGTAAATTTGAAAACCAAGATACTTTTTGTATTGTTTGTGCCGATATTTCTTTTCAGTGCTACTTCTGATGCACCAAAAGATTATGATATAGTGCCAAGAACTATAAATTTTATTATATTTGCAGCGATACTATACTATTTAATTGCACAGCCTTTAAAGAATTTTTTTATAAATAGAAGTAATGGTATAGCAAAAAGATTAGAAGCTATTTCAGAAAAATTAAAAGATTCAAAAAACAAAAAAGAAGCAGCTATAAAAAGAGTTGATGAAGCAAATGTACTTGCAAAAGATATTATCAATACTGCGCATAAAGAAGCTGAAAATTTAAAAAAAGGCGTTGAAAAAGATTTATCTCAAGATATTGCAAATTTGATTAAAAATTATGATAATCAAAAAGAATTTGAAAAACGCAAGATGACAAAAGAAGTTGTTTGTAAAGTTTTAGATGAAATTTTTGCAGAAAAAAATCTAAAACTAGATCAAGGTGATTTAGTTGATATCGTTCTTAAGAAGGTTGGATAATGAGCAATCAAGTTTCTAAAAAATATGTTAAAGCCATTTTAAGCGAGTTTGAAAACGAAGAATTAGATTATGTTATATCAGCACTAAATGATATAAAGTCAGCTTTTTTTATAGAAAAATTTAATTATGTGGTAACTTCACCAATTCTAAATAGTTTTCAAAAAGCAGATTTTATATTATCATTAGTTGATAATCCAAATTCTAAATTTATAAATTTTATAAAATTATTATCTGAAAATAAAAGATTAACAATAATACCTAGTATAGCAAAAGAATTAAACCACGCAAATGCATTATCTAAGAAAATGTATAAAGGAGTGGTTTATACTAAATCTAATCTTTTGGATGAACAAAAAAAACTTTTAGAAGATAGTTTTTCAAAGAAATTTAATGCAAAAGTTGTATTTGATTTTTATACAAATGATTTTAATGGTATAAAAATTAGCATACCAGATCTTGGTGCCGAGATTAATTTTTCTATCGATAGGCTCAAAGATATGATGAGTGAATATATATTAAAAGCAATATAAAAGGAGTAAAATAGTGAGTGAAAAAATTAAAGTTGAAGAAATTAGCTCTATAATCAAAGAAAGAATTGAAAATTTTGATTTTAGTGTTGATATTGAAGAAACTGGTAAGGTAGTATCTATAGCTGATGGCGTTGCATCGGTTTATGGCATAAAAAATGTTATGGCAAATGAGATGGTTGAGTTTGAAAATGGAACAAAGGGCCTTGCTTTAAACTTAGAAGAAAATAGTGTTGGTGTTGTTGTTTTAGGAAGTTGTGCTAACATAAAAGAGGGTCAAAGCGTAAAAAGACTTGGCAAACTTCTAAGAGTTCCTGTTGGAGATGCTCTTATAGGCAGGGTTGTAAATGCTCTTGGTGAACCGATAGATGGCAAAGGTCCTATAGAAGCAACAGAAAGTAGATTTGTTGAAGAAAAAGCAAAAGGTATTATGGCTAGAAAATCTGTTCATGAGCCACTTCAAACAGGTCTTAAGGCTGTTGATGCACTTGTTCCAATCGGTAGAGGACAAAGAGAACTTATCATTGGCGATAGACAAACAGGAAAAACCACAGTTGCAACTGATACTATCATAAATCAAAAAGGCGGAGATGTTATTTGTATCTATGTAGCAATAGGTCAAAAACAATCAACCGTAGCTCAAGTTGTTAAAAAACTTGAAGAGTATGGTGCTATGGATTATACTATAGTAGTAAGCGCTAGTGCGAGTGAAGCTGCGGCACTTCAATACATTGCTCCTTATGCAGGATGCACAATGGGCGAGTATTTTAGAGATAACTCAAGACACGCTTTGATAATATATGATGATTTAAGCAAGCACGCAGTAGCATATCGTGAAATGTCGCTTATCTTAAGAAGACCACCAGGAAGAGAAGCATATCCTGGCGATGTTTTTTATATTCATTCAAGACTTTTAGAAAGAGCAAGTAAATTAAGCGATAAATTAGGAGCCGGCTCACTAACAGCACTTCCTATTATAGAAACACAAGCTGGAGATGTTTCTGCATATATTCCAACTAATGTTATTTCTATTACAGATGGCCAAATTTATCTTGAAACAAATCTTTTTAACTCAGGTGTAAGGCCAGCTATAAATGTTGGGCTTTCAGTATCAAGGGTTGGCGGTGCAGCGCAGATTAAAGCTATCAAAAAAGTTTCAGGAACTCTAAGACTTGACTTGGCACAATATCGTGAACTTCAAGCATTTGCACAATTCGCAAGTGATCTTGATGAAAGCAGTAGAAAACAACTTGAAAGAGGACAAAGAATGGTTGAGATACTAAAACAACCTCCTTATTCACCTCTTGGTATTGAGAAACAAGTTGTTATAATATATGCAGGAAGTCAAGGGTATTTAGACGATATACCAGTATCTGCTATATCTAAATTTGAAAATGAGCTTTATCCATATATAGAAGCAAAATGTCCTGAACTTTTTGAGCAAATTTTAAATAAAAAAGCACTTGATAAAGAAATAGAGGAGTTGCTTATTAAAGCATTAAATGATTTTAAGGCGACTTTTGTAGTTGAATAAGGTTAGAAATGTCAAATTTAAAAGAGATTAAAAACAAGATAGTCAGTGTTAAAAATACCGAAAAAACAACTAAGGCTATGAAGCTTGTTTCTAATGTTAAACTCAAAAAAGCTAAAGAAGCGGCTAGAAAATCTAGTGCCTATGCTATTAAAATAAACGAAATTTTAAGTGAAATATCGTATGAATTAAAACAAAATGCAATTTCACTTGATGAAAGTAATTTTTTTAATGCAAGCAAAGAAGTAACAAAGGTTGATATTATTTTTGTTACTTCCGATAAAGGTCTTTGTGGCGGCTTTAATATGAATACTATTAAAACCGTAAAAGAACTTATAAATGAGTATAAAACCAAACAAGTAAAAATAAGACTTAGAGCTGTTGGAAAAAAAGGTATAGAATATTTTAAATTTCAAGGCGTAGATCTTTTAAAAACATATGTCGGGGTTAGCTCTTCACCTAATTATGAAAAAGCTATAGAGATTATAAATGATGCTATTAATGATTTTGAAAAAGGTTTAACCGATAAAGTTATTTTAGTTCATAATGGATATAAGAGCATGATAGCTCAGCAAATTAGAATCAACGATATAGTTCCTATAGAACCTATATCAACATCTGATATTGTAAATAAATCTACTTCGCTTCTTGAGATAGAAGCCGAAGATAAAAATGCACTTATGACAGAACTCATTAAGAAGTATTTTGAATATAGTATGTATTTTTCATTAATAGACAGCTTGGCAGCTGAACATAGTGCTAGAATGCAGGCTATGGATAGTGCTACAAGTAATGCAAAACAGAGAGTTTTTGAGCTAAATTTAGAATATAACAAGGCTAGACAAAGTTCTATTACTACAGAGCTTACTGAGATTATCAGTGGCGTTGAATCAATGAAATAAAAACAAAAGGAGTTATATGAAAGGAATAATCAGTCAGGTTATGGGACCTGTTGTAGATGTTGATTTTAATGATTATCTGCCTAAAATTAACGAAGCAATAGAAGTTAATTATGAATTAGATGGTAAAAAAATAAGACTTATTCTTGAAGTAGCTGGACATCTTGGCGATAACAGAGCAAGAACCATTGCTATGGATATGAGTGATGGTTTACAAAGAGGATTAGAAGTTACGGCTCTTGGTGCACCTATAACAGTTCCTGTTGGAGATAAAGTTTTGGGTAGAATGTTTAATGTTGTAGGTGACCTAATAGATGAAGGTGAAGTGCCAGAATTTGATAAAAGATGGGCTATCCATAGAGATCCTCCTTCTTTTGAAGATCAAAGTACAAAAAGTGAAATTTTTGAAACAGGTATAAAAGTAGTTGATCTTCTTGCACCTTATGCGAAAGGTGGTAAAGTTGGTTTATTTGGTGGTGCCGGTGTTGGAAAAACAGTTATCATAATGGAACTTATACATAATGTTGCATTTAAACACAGCGGTTATTCAATTTTTGCTGGTGTTGGCGAGAGAACAAGAGAAGGTAATGATCTTTATAATGAGATGAAAGAGTCTGGTGTTTTGGATAAAGTTGCCTTATGTTATGGACAAATGAATGAACCACCAGGAGCAAGAAACCGTATAGCATTAACAGGTCTTACGATGGCTGAGTATTTTAGAGATGAAATGGGACTTGATGTGTTAATGTTTATAGATAATATTTTTAGATTTTCTCAATCAGGTTCTGAAATGTCAGCGCTGCTTGGAAGAATTCCATCTGCTGTTGGTTATCAACCAACATTAGCAAGTGAGATGGGAAAACTTCAAGAAAGAATTACTTCTACTAAAAAAGGCTCAATAACATCTGTTCAAGCTGTTTATGTGCCAGCAGACGACTTAACCGATCCTGCGCCTGCAACAGTTTTTGCTCATCTTGATGCGACAACGGTTTTAAATAGAAGTATAGCTGAAAAAGGTATTTATCCAGCTGTTGATCCGCTTGATTCAACTTCAAGAATGTTGGATCCGCAAATTGTTGGCACAGATCATTATAATATTGCTCGTGGCGTTCAACAAGTATTGCAAAAATATAAGGATTTGCAAGATATAATAGCTATTCTTGGTATGGATGAATTAAGCGAAGAGGATAAACTTGTAGTTGATAGAGCTAGAAAAATAGAGAAATATTTATCTCAACCATTCTTTGTTGCTGAAGTTTTTACAGGTAGTCCCGGAAAGTATATAACACTACAAGAGACTATAGAAGGATTTAAAGGCATTTTAGAAGGAAAATACGATGATTTACCTGAAAATGCTTTTTATATGGTTGGAAATATAGATGAGGTTATAGCTAAGGCTGAAAAAATTAAACAAGCTTAAGGAATATAGTTTATGGATACATTGAAATTAGAAATTGTAACTCCTGATGGTATGATATTTTCAAATGATGTAAAATCGGTAGTTATTCCTGGAGCAGAGGGTGAGCTAGGTATTTTACCTAGACACGCCTCTTTGATAACGCTTCTTAAAGCAGGGGCAATAGTTATAGAAGATGTAAACGGTTCTCATGAAGTTGTTGCTATAAACTGGGGCTATGCTAAGATAGATGAAAATCATGTTAGTATATTAGCAGATGGAACTGTTTACGTTTCTGGAAATAATGATAGTGAGCTCGCAAAATCTTTAGAAGATGCAAAAGAGCTTATAAGTAGTATGAGTAGTGATAGTATAGCCATGGCTTCAACTATGTCAAAAATAGATAGTACGGTGAGAAAACATTAGTGGGCGGCTTAGATATATTTTTTGATTACTTTTTAAGAAGCAGTTTTATAACTATTTTTGTCTTAACATGGTTGTCTATATATTTTATTGTAAGTTTTACTATACTTATATCTAGATTAATTGGGCTTAAAAAATGGATTAGCGATGAACAAAGTGCCCTAGAATCCTTTTTGATGGGGAGTAAGGTTGTTCCTGTTAATACTATATTAAAAAAATGTACTTCAGATAAGATTTCAAAAGAAAAATTAAATATTTGTATAAGTAAAGCCCAAAAAAACTCCACAAGTGGATTAACTTGGCTTAGTATTATAGCTTCTACATCACCTTTTATAGGACTTTTTGGCACTGTCGTTTCAATATTAGAAACTTTTTCTAAGTTAGGACAAAGCGGCGGTTCTATAAGTGTAATAGCACCAGCTATTAGTGAGGCATTAGTTGCAACCGGATGTGGTATTTTCGTTGCTATCCCTGCTTATACTTTCCATCTTATACTTAAGAGAAAGTCATATGAACTTATGTATGTTATAAATAATGAAGCAGATATCATTTTGGCTAATTCCAAAGAAGATTAATGACTACATTTGAGGAAGATTCACCAGAGTTAAATATAACTCCGCTTGTTGATATAATGCTAGTTCTACTAGCAATACTTATGGTTACAGCACCTACTTTGGTTTATGAAGAACATATTACTTTGCCAGATGGTTCAAAAAGCAGTGCAAATCAAAGTAAGTCTAAGGATTTAGTCATTAGAGTTGATGTTAATAAAAAGGTTTATATAGATCAAAGCACAATGTCTATAATGGAACTTCCTGACAATATAATGCTTTTGTCTTCAAAATATGATAAAGAATCACCCGTTTATATAAAAGCCGATAAAAATTTATTATATGATGATGTTATGTTTGTATTAAAAAGTGTTAAAAATGCTGGCTTTACAAAGGTAGCTTTACAAACAAATGGTTAAAAATGATAATGGCGTAAAATATCCAGTTTTTAGTTCTTTTTTCTTTTCTTTTTTTATATATTTAACTCTTTTGTTGTTGCTTTTTTTTAAAATAACACAATATAAAGAAGAGGCAAAAAAATATACAGACACATTGGATGCGTTTATGGATGTTGTAGTAATTGATAGTCAAATAGAATCAAATACACCAAAAACACAAAAGCTAAAAGAGGAAAAGCTAGTTGAAGAAAAACCAGTTGAGACTCAAAAAATAGATGAAGTGGTAAAAGAACAAACTACTATGAAAGAGCCTAAAACTCAAAAAGAAATTAAAGAAGTAAAAGAGGTTAAAAAAGAACTACCGCCTCCGCCAAAGCCAAAGGAAGAACCTAATATTCAAGATTTGTTTAAGGCGGTAGATACATCCAAGATAAAAGATACAAAAACACAAAAGAAAGAAGTTATTAAAAAAGAAGAAGTTTCATCGCCACAAAAAGTTCAAAGTAGAAAAAAGAGTGATAATGATACAACAACTACTAAAAAGTCTGCAAGTGATCTTGTAAAAGGTCTAGAAATAGATCAAATTGCAAAGTCGCCAAAGGCACAGAGTACCGGTATATATGATCCTTTTTATGGAGCAATTACAAGGATACTTGAACAACATTGGAGAGTTTATCGTGCACAAACAGATAATACAGCAGAGGTTGAAATAAATATAGATAAATATGGTAAATTCAGCTACAATATAGTAGGATTATCTCCTGATAATGAGTTTAACCAAAAAGTTAAAAAATTCTTAGCAGATATGCAAAATGTTACATTTCCTCCAGCTCCAGCTGGTAAGGATAATGTTATTAAAGTAGTTTTAGAAGATAAAACAGTAACGGAGTGAGTATGAAAAAAATTTTCTTAGTAATGGTTATGGCGATTAATTTATTTGCAGTAGATGCTACTATGTCAATAGTTAATCAAGGTGTAGTTTTACCAAAAATAGTTGTTCAAGATGCAACAACCGAGGTCAGTGATGAAGCATTAAAACAGAAGTTTTTTAAATTAGTTGTGGGAGACTTAAAAGTTGGTGCTACTTTTGAAGTTTTAGATGAGTATATAACTAGTAGTTATGCTGGCGATCCAGTTAGTAATGTTATGAGTGAAAAAGGTGCACAAATTATATATAGATATGCACTACAAGGCTCAAAAAATTCTAGCTTAAAATTAAATGTAAAAATAATAGATCCAAAAAAAGCTCAGGTTAGATATGAAAAAGTGTACGATATATCAAATGGAGAAAAATACCCATATCTAGCACATAAAAGCGTCATGGATCTTATAGATAATCTTGGAATGTCTCCAGTAAAATGGATGGCTAATTCTATAATTTTTGCAAGAGAAGTTTCTCCTATGAGAAGCGAAATTATAATAGCTGATTATACGCTTACATACCAAAAAACTATATTCAGAGATGGTCTTAATGTATTTCCAAAATGGGCAAACAACGAGCAAAGTGCGTTTTATTATACTAAATATAATAAAACAAATTTGTCTATTTATAGATATGATCTAGATAGTGGCAAAAATACAAAAATAATAGATGGGGAAGGTATGCTTGTTGCTTCTGATGTGAGCGAAGATGGATCAAAACTTCTTTTAACTATAGCTCCACACGATCAACCAGATATATATCTATATGATTTAAGAAATAAAAATTTAAAACAACTAACCGATTATAAAGGTATCGATGTTAATGGAAATTTTGTTGATAATGATTCAAGAATAGTTTTTGTAAGTGATAGACTAGGATATCCAAATATATACTCTCAGGGCATTAATGATAAAGCAATAGAGCAGATGGTTTATCAAGGTAGAAACAATAACTCAGTAAGTACATATAAAAACTATATAGTATATTCTAGCAGAGAAGATAGTATAGGTCAATTTGGTACTAGGGATTTTAATTTATATCTAATATCAACACAAACAAATTATGTTAGACAATTAACATCTGGTGGTAAAAATAACTTTCCAAGATTTTCTAGCGATGGTGGAAGTATAATCTTTATAAAAGATATGGGTGGACAGACAGCTGTTGGTATAATAAGAGTAAATGAAAATAAAAGTTTTCAATTTCCTTTAAAAATTGGCAAAATTCAATCAGTAGATTGGTAGAATTTTTAAAATTTTGTGTTATAATACGCAAAATCAAATCAAAAAAGGGAAGAAATATGAAAAAAATACTTTTAGTTTCAGTAGCAGCAGCTGCTATTTTATTTAGTGGTTGTAGCCAAAAAAGTCCAGAAGTTGACACAAGTGCAAGTTCACAAGGTGTAAGTAGCGATTATTCTGGTAGTAGAGATACAATGAGTGAGGCAGACAGACTTAATGCTCTTATAGCTCAACTTAATTCACAAATCAAAACAGTATATTTTGATTTTGATAAATTTAATATCAAAAGTGATATGCAACCAGTTGTAGCAACAAATGCCGATCTTCTTTCATCTTCAGATGCAAGTAGCTTGTCTATAAAATTAGAAGGAAACTGCGATGAGTGGGGAACAGATGAATATAACTATGCACTTGGATTAAAAAGAGCGAAAGCTGTTAAAGACGCGCTTTCTAGCCGTGGTATAAATGCAGATAGAATTTCTATCGTTAGCAATGGTAAAAGTAACCCAGTTTGTACTGAGAGATCAAAATCTTGCGATTCTCAAAATAGACGTGCAGATTTTACACTTCTTCCATAATTTATGATTAAAAAAAGTCTTTTTTTGGTAGCTATTTTTATGGCTACCACTTCACTATTTTCTGCAGAAGTTTCAGTATTTGATGCTGGAAATTTAGATGCTTCTAATCCTTATGGTCTTACAAAAAATGAGCAAGTTTTATTAAATAACAAAAACAAAGTAGAAAAACTAAATCAAAGTTTTGGAAGCACAGAAGCAAAACTAAATAACGCTATAGAGCGTATAGAGGGTCTTCAAAGTATTGTAGAGGGCAATAATGCTCAAATAGGCAGAATAGAGCAAAGACTTAATATGCTAGAAAGTGGCGGTTCAAGTGGTGGAGACTCTGCTAAGGGTGATCTTAGAAAGTATGTAGAAGAAAGTAGAGCTATACAAGAAAAAAATAACAATGAAATAAAAAAAGTTTTAGCCGAGCTAAGTACCTTGATAGATTCTATTAATTCAAACTATGTATCAAAAAGTGATTTATCTAAAATGAATTTAAAAGATACCACTAAAGTTACAACTCCAAAAAAGAAAGAACCAGAAGCTAAAGTAGAAACAACTTCATTAAATTCTGATTTTACTTCAAAATCTCCAGCCGATATTTTAAAAGAAGCATCTAATATGTATAAAAGCAAAGATTACTCAGGTGCTAAAGCAAGATATGAGTATCTTATAAGTATCAATCATCGACCAGCCGAAGCAACATTTATGCTTGGTGAAATTGAGTATTTTAACACATCCTACTCATCTGCTATAGAGTACTATCAAAAAAGTATAGCTATATATGATAAAGCAAACTATACTCCTAAATTACTATATCATACTGCAATTAGTTTTGATAAAGTTGGCGATAAAAATAGTGCTGATAAATTTTATAAATTTCTAAAAAGTACTTACCCAAATTCAGAAGAAGCGAAAGTTTCACCTAATCGTTAATAGATATAATTAATATTATATTAAGTTTTATGTCAGCGTATTGATAGATTAATTTGCTACTATTACAATGTAATTTCACATAAGGAGTAATATAATGTTTTTAAAAACTTTTACAAAGTCTTTAGTAGTTTTAGCTATGCTAACAGGAATCAGTGCAAGTGCAGCCGTAGTAGAGGGTACAGATTATGTTAAACTCGAAAAACCTATTGCTAATGCAGAAGGTACAGTTATAAAAGTATTTAGTTATGATTGTCCATTTTGCTATAAATATGACAAAGCTGTAACAAAACCTGTTATGAAAAAAGTACCAGAGATGAAATTTGTTCCATATCATTTAGCTACAAAAGGTCAATTTGGTAAGTATGGTAGCGAAATTCTTGCAGTTATGATTGCAAAAGATCAAGCAGCTGGTATTGATTTACTAGATGATAATTCAAATTTCAAAAAAGTAAAATTTGCTCTATATAAAGCTTATCATGACAAAAAAGAAAAATGGGGTAATGATGCTAGTAAACCTGAAAATGTTGAGGCGTTTTACAAAACAGCACTTGAACCAGTTGGTATGACTAAAGCAGATGTTGATGGAGCAGCTAAAGATCAAAAAGTTCAAGATATACTAAATAAATGGGGTATGGATCAAAGCAGTGATTCTTATATGGTAGCCAAAATACAAGGTGTTCCGGCATTTGTAGTTGATGGTAAATATCTTATCTATACAAAATCTATAAAAGGTATAGATCAAATGGCAAATACTATCAAAGAGCTTCATAATTTAAAATAAGGAAATTTTATGAGTCTATGGAGTGATTTTAAAAGTTCGCCTATTGACACTATGTCAAGATGGCAAGATCAAAGATTTTTATGGATATTGATGGTAGTTGCTATGGGTGGGCTAGTTATATTAGCCCATAGCTTCTTTCAAAATTATCTATATATGTTGCCATGCGAACAATGTGTTTACATAAGATTTTCAATGATAGTAATGGCACTTGGTGGCATTATAGCAGCAATTAATCCGAAAAATATTATTCTTAAAATAATAGGTTATGTTTTTGGATTTTATGGAGCTATTATTGGTATAGGCTATAGTGTTAAACTCCACAGCATTCACGAAGCCGTTCACGGGGATGATCCTTTTGGTGTTCAAGGTTGTTCGACTGATCCTAATTTCCCTTTTGGTCTCCCGTTAGCTGAGTGGGCACCTGATTGGTTTAAACCAACAGGAGATTGTGGTTATGATTCTCCAGTTGTTCCAGATGGTGCACAGCTTGATGCAATTCAGACATTTTTTACAAATTTCTATTCTGAAGGCTGGTATTTGGTTCCATCTGCTAAATTTTTAGATATGGCACAATGTACACTTATGGCATATGTTTTAGCTACAGTGCTTTTAGCAGCTATGCTTGGATCATGGATTGTGACATCTATAAAAAATAAGTAAGTATCAATAAAGTGCCACTTTTTTGGCACTTTATTGTTTTATTTGTTCTTCTTTAATTTTTTCTAGACATTAATTTTTCAGAGTAATAAACATAAATCATAACTTGCAATATATTATTTAAATTATTGTATAAACTAAAAGTTAGAAAATTTTATGATTTTTGCACTTAATATAGCATTTTGCTTAATAATATACTAATTAATATTATTAGTTTTATTTTTCAAATTTATTAGACTTAATAGTAAAAAATTTTTGTAAGGCTGTTATAGTTATAAAATTTAAGTTATTTTTAGTTTGTAAAAGAAATTTCGTGAAATTTCCAGTTACCTTCGCTCACCTAGAAGTTAAAAATTTGAAATATATGAAAGTTGTTTCAAAGCCAAAAGAAACAGATGGATGGATAGGCAATAAGAAAAAAAGTATTTCTATTTTACTCGTAGCCGTAAATATAAAATATGCTTAAACACATGATGATAGATAACTAAAAACTGTTTACCAAACAAACTAGCCCTATTTTAAGTAGCTTGGTAAATTAAATGAAAGCATTATCTTGTATGATTATACCTACAAAATATTTTAAATAACTTCTTTTTTATTTAGATTTTATATAACTTATATTTTTGTTAAAATATTTTTTAGATCCTGTATATTATCTATGTTTTTAAAATAAAATTAAAGATTTAGGGCTAAATAAGGTTAATAGTTTGATTAAAATCTATTTAAGCTTATTATAGATTGATTATGTAACAAAGATTAACTACTGCTTTAAACACTACAAGAACTAGTTTGAAAATGATAAAAACCAAATAACATAGTATAGAAAATTTCGATGGTTATTAAAAGCATGATGGTTAAGTAAGTTTAAATATACAAAGAGATATTATTTATATTACACTTCCTAGTGGCATAGTTTCTTTACGAGTGTAAGTGAAGTAAAAAAGAGTGTGAATTTAGATGCTGCAATAAAGAAAATCTCTAATACATTTTACTAAATATTGATAATATAAAATTCTGCTTAAATTGTCTCTAGTTTAAAGTTTGGCGGTTTTTCTATAATACTTAACTTTTTAATTTATACAAATTTTTATATCTGATATTTATAAAGGTGCTTATGAAAAGTCAAAAAATTAGTAACAATTCCAAAAAACTGATAAATTTTGTCTGATATTGTATACAATTTATTTTAAGCCAAATTTAATTTTAATGTTAGAAATTTGTTATAAAATTCTAATATATTTTCATAAACAATACAATAAAAAGGAGTATTTATGAAAAAAATATTGAGTTCAGTTTTAGTAGCTGGCACCATTTTAAGTGTCGGTATTACAACATCTGCTTTTGCAGCTGGTGGAGCTAGTGGTCCTGTGTCATATAAACCAGTTGGTAAACTTGGAGCTATACATATGAATCCATACAAAGTAGCACCTCTTACAGCTGTTATTATGGATGGCGGATATGATGTTACAGATGTTAAAGTAGTAGTCAAAGGTAAAGAAGGTGGCGGTATTGATATAAAATACGATGTAAGCGATAACGCTGTAAGACAACATGGCGGAATTCCAGTTTGGGGACTATATCCTGAGTATAGAAACAGTGTAGAAGTAAGCTATAAAAGAAATGGCGAAGCTATGAGTGAAACATATTTGATTTATGGACCAGCGGTATATCTACCAGGACCAGGAAATAATCAAATAGGCACTCTTCCAAAAGCAAATGTTGTAAAAATGGATGATAAATTCAAAGATAGATTATATTTATTAAATCATATTATAAGGGCTTCTACTCCAAATTCAGGTCAAGCTGTTTGGAATCATCCAGCTGGTGGAGCAATGGAGTGGGATAATGAGCCATACAACTGGATTATAGATGCAAATGGTGATGTTAGATGGTATATGAAAGCTGATGAGATAAGAGATCCATCAAATATCTATAAAAAAGGTAACATGATGGGCTTTGATCAAACAAAAGACGGAGCACTTTTATTTGGCATGGGGCAAAGATATATGAAATATGATTTAATGGGTAGAGAAATTTTTGATAGAAGATTACCACTATCATATGTAGATTTTTCTCACCATATAGAACAAACTCCAAAAGGCACATATATTATGCGTGTTGCTTCAGCTGATCAAAAAAGAAAAGATGGCAAAAATGTTAGAAGTGTTAGAGATGTGATTATAGAGGTAGATGAGAGCGGAAAAGTAGTAGATGAGTGGAAAATTTATGATATTTTAGATCCATATAGAGACACAAATATTCTAGCACTAGACCAAGGCGCAGTTTGCTTAAATGTTGATGCAAGTCAAGCTGGTCATACACTTGATAAAGAAGCTCTAGAAGATAGTTCTATGCCGTTTGGAGATGTTGCTGGCGTTGGCGTTGGTAGAAACTGGGCGCATATCAACTCAGTAAATTATGATGCAAGCGATGATAGCATAATACTATCAGTTAGACATCAAAGTGCAGTTGTAAAAATCGGTAGGGATAAAAAAGTAAAATGGATTTTAGGTGCTGCTAAAGGATGGAATGATAAATTTAAAAAATATTTATTACAACCAGTTGATAGTAAAGGTAAAAAAATTGTTTGTGAAGATGAAGGTTCAAAATGCCCTGGATATTTAAATGAAAAAGGTGGATTTGACTGGACTTGGACACAACACACTGCTTATGTAGTTCCAGAAAAATCTAAAAAAGGTATGCCTGCTGTAACTGTTTTTGATAATGGTGATAGTCGTGGTAATGAACAACCAGCACTTGCTTCTATGAAATATAGCCGTGCTGTTGAATATGTAGTAGATGAGAAAAATATGACTGTAAAACAAGTTTGGGAATATGGCAAAGATAGAGGATTTGATTGGTATAGCCCTATTACTTCAGTTGTAGAGTATCAACCAAAAAGAGATACTATGTTTATATACTCAGCTACAGCAGGTTTAGGAAAATTCTTGCTTGGAACTGGAAATACTGAGCCTATATTAAATGAGATAGAAGATGGCACACAAAATGTTAAAGTAGAAATTCGCTTTACCGGTCTTGGTGCTACTATCGGATATAGAGCACTTCCTATAGATATAAACAAAGCTTTTAATTAATTTTTAGGCGAGGAAACTCGCCTTTTCAAATTTACCCTAGCTTTAAAATAAAAAATTTTACTCTTTGTATTTTTTTAATGTATATCCGGTAGATGGAATATTTATAATATCTATATCTCCAAGGCTTTTTTTAAGTCTTGTTATTGCGTTATGTATTGAGGATTTTTGAGTGTCTTTTCCAAAATACACATATTCGTTAATCATATCATAGCTTACTGTTTTATCAATATTATATATAAAAAGCCATAAAAGTCTGTGTTCATTTAAGCTTAAAAATACAAGTTCATCATCTATAAATACGCTTTGCCCTTCTTCTTTAACAAATATATGCTTAGATATTTGTATCTTTTTTTCTTTGTTTTTTAGTAAATTTATTATAAGTACATTTAAAAGCTCGTCTACTACTATAGGTTTTTTAAGAAAGTAAGTAGCACCATTTTTCATGCTTTTAAATAAATTTTCATCTGTGTCATAAGAAGTTATTACAAAAAACGTCTGATCTGGTTTTATATTAATGATTTCCTCCATCATCTCAAAACCATTTAAATTTGGCATATTTATATCAGTTATTATGATATCTATATCATTTTTTTTAAATTCTTCAAGTCCATTCAAGCCGTCTTTTGCCGTTATTAGTTGTTTTACATAAGGTAAGAGTGCATTTTTAAGTCCAAGTAATGATATGTCATCATCTTCAACCAAAAGAATACTTTTGTTTTGCAATACATCAAATCTACTCATTTTATCTCTTTATTTTAAGTTCAAATGTGGTTGGATTTTTTAAGCTTATTAATTCTAAATTTCCACCAAGTTTATAAAGGGCTGTTTTTTTAGCAAAATATAGTCCTATAGCACTACCATCTCTTTTAGATGTAAGCTTTAAACTTGAAAATATTTTTTTACTAAGTTCCTCGCTAATTCCTATTCCAAAATCTTTAACTAGTATATACACAAAATTCTCATCAAATGATACATCTATATTTATAATGCGTTCTTGTGGAGCTTGTTTATGTTTTTGTATAAGAGCATCTTTAGCATTTTGTATAAGGATTAATAAAATTTGTTGCAAAAATGTTTCTTTGTTTCTAACTACTAAATTTTTATCGCAATTAAGATTGATATTTACATTTTTACTTTTTAGATGCACACTTAATATTTTTAGTAAATTTGATATACTTTGATAAATGTTGAATTGTGTTATATAATCACTATATTTATAAAAATTTCTTATAGTATCTATGGTATTGGCCATCAATGTTGTTGATTTTATAGCAAGTGCTAGATTTTCTTTTAATTGTTCATCGCTTAATTTGTTTTCATTTTTTAAAAAAACCGTGCTACTTAGTATAATAGAGATAGAATTTAATGGCTCTTTTAATTGATGAGATATATTTGCAACTAATTCACCACTTCTAGAAAATTGCAGTTGTTTTTGTAGTAAAACTTCATACTCTTTTTGTCTAATTTGAAGTTTTTTTAACATCTTGTTATAAATTAAATTTCCAAGAATAGTTAAAATAAAAAAACAGATAAATACAAAATTTGCATTTTTTATCAAAACATTAAAAGAGTCTTGTGTGAGTCTTTCTTTATCTATACTTATACCAACAAACCAGTTTATATCTGGTATTTTAAAAAATGTGATATTGTCTATTGTAAATTTAAAATTATCTGTTTTTTTGTTTTTTAAAAAGCTACTAGAAATTTTATCTTTGGTTTTTTCATCATCTATACCACTTATGTCCCCTCTTGTATCTATTAAAAACAGATATTGCAAGTTTGTATTTTTTATATCTATGATTTTTTTAAGCATTTCATCAGCATTTATAACTCCACAAAAAACAGCTACTTTTTCTCCATTTTTATGGATAGGTGAACAAATATTTATGGATTTTATATTTAAAATTCTATGAACATCCATAACATTTATAGTTGTTTTTTCTTTCATCATTGTATTTTTATACCAAAGTGTATTTTCTCTAAAGGAAAGATTTCTGATTTTTTCTTTTTCATTATTTACATAAATATATTTGTCTTTATCAAGATATAGTTGAAATATATCAAAAATAGTATCGTTTTTATGTAAGTAGTTAAGATGTTTTGAGATTTTATCTGGCATACGCAAAATATCTGAATTTTCTTCTATAAATTCTGCTTTTTTTGTTACAGAATCACTTTGTGAACTTAACCAAGCTGTTATAGAGTTTGAGATTTCTATGCCAAGTGAACTTGTAAAGTTTTCTCCGATATTTCCTACTTCTGAGCTTACCTTTATAAAACTAATGATAGTTATACAAAAATACACTATTGTGATTATTAGTAGCATAAGATAAAATTTAAAATGTGGTTTAGATATGAATTTTTTATACAAAAATCACCTTTTCATTTTTTAAATTTGGCTAAATTTTTACTCTTTTTATTTATAAAATAATAGTTAAGATTATGAAAATTATATCAAGTTCTAACATAGAATATGTTAAAAGCATAGGAAATTTTTCGTTTGCAAAAAATTTCTAGTAATGGCGTAACACCACCACTTATTGGATATATGACATTATAAGAAAATGAAATTTCTGTCAATTTAACATTTGATGGAAATAACTTAATCATGAAAAAATGTGCCACAGCTTGCCCAATACATCGAAAATCCAGAGCTATGAAATAAAACATTCTTGTGTTTTTAAAGCTTATAGTACTGTTATAATGCTAATCTTTTTCAAGTCCAAATTTATCACTCAAATATCCATATACAACGCATTCAAAACACATTAAAAATACGCAAATCATCTTCATATTTATAAAATCAGCTCTTGGGTATCCTTGTGTTGAAAAGATATTTGTCATAAAATTTGGCATTAAAATTATCATTATAACTTAAAACTCAAGTGAAAATTATAGATAAAAGAACATTGTTTTAGAGGCATTTTTTATATCTCATTTCTTTTTTTGTATTGCCAAAAAACAGGTGTTTGACTAAGAAATTTCCTTAAATATATGGAAATTATGTCAAATATACCGCCTATTATAAAATGTATTCTCCAAGCCCATTGTGCAATGATGCTGGTTTCATATTTTTTATGTATGATAAGACTTACTATGCTTCCTGCAACAGCTGCTGTTAAAATACCTGTGCTTGTAAATAAACTCTCTTTTATAGAATGTTCACCCATAAAAACCCAAGCTCCACGAAGTTCGCCGCCTATAGAAATTCCTTGCATTATCCTGATACAAAGAAGTAAGATTGGTGCCAAATAACCAATAGTTTCAAATGTGGGCATCACACCAATAGTAAAAGTTAGTATTACCATCAAGACGATAGAAAGCATAAGCATATTTTTCTGCTATGTTTATCTCTAAAGTGTGCCATTTGACCTCGCTAAGAGGTCTTGCTAAGTATCTTAGTGCAAATGCTCCATTTGCTCTTTTTTGTTTAAATTTTTTTGGTTAAGTATTTTTATCTTAAAAGGATTAAAAAATGCTTATCTTAATTATTTTTTTAATGTTTGTATATTTAAATTCATAAAAATGTATCTAGGTTGAACTTGAATTACTAGCGAAAATATCATTTAAGAAAATGTAAATTTCAAAATAACATTAATATAAAGAATGATCTTTTATAAAAATATTTAAAGATAATATTATATTTATTTTAAATTTATAAAAATTTAATGTGAAAAACATAGTTTTTATTTTGTTGTGTATTTACACACTTTTTACAAAAGATTTTTACAACAAAAAATCTATAATAGAGATGATAAATACTTGTTAATAAAAAAGCTCAATGATAATTATTGTGGAAATTTTGTTTTGCTATGATAATTTAAATTAAATGATACTAATGAGCTAAATTTTGGCACACTTGCCAAAAAAGGCTAAAGAACTACAATAAAATATAAAAGAAGCTACTTTATGATATTTAATTTACTATTCAAGTCACTTAATGCTATGTACTTTTTTAAAGTTCAAATAAAATCTAAGGATTGCAAATAACTATAGTTGGATATTAATAATATAATTTATGTAATTAAAATTGAGCTTTCAACTAGTGTAGTATTAATTCTTTATAAAATAAAATGTTGATAAACTACTATTTCATTAAAGCTAAGAGATAATTATATTATAAAAGTGGCCGGGAGAAAGGGATTCGAACCCCTGGAGGCTTTCACCTCAACGGTTTTCAAGACCGCCGCTTTCGACCACTCAGCCATCTCCCGATATAAATGCAGACTATCTTGTTTTTTCTTCTACCCAGCCAGCACCATCGTTTACTTTATCTTTTGACCACTCATAGGCATTGTTTGTATCTTCTTTAGCACCATGCCAAGTATTAGAACAACCTACAAAAAAAGTTAATGCCAAAATAGTACCTATTAATAAACGCATTTTTTCTCCTTTTTATTTAATTGGAGGCGACACCCGGATTCGAACCGAGGATAAAAGCTTTGCAGGCTTCTGCCTTACCACTTGGCCATGTCGCCATGCATAACTTATAAAAATGGTGCCCGAGGCCGGACTTGAACCGGCACGGAAAAAATTTCCGAGGGATTTTAAGTCCCTTGCGTCTACCAATTCCGCCACCCGGGCACTACAACAATAAAACAATCACAAAACTGGAGCGGGAAACGAGAGTCGAACTCGCGACATCGACCATGGCAAGGTCGCGCTCTACCACTGAGCTATTCCCGCAAAAAATAAATGAAATGTCATTTTAACTAAAAGAACCTTAAAAATTTATTTTATTTGTTAAAAATAGTATTGTTTTTCTAAATTTTACTATATTTTTTACAAATTTAAAAACAAAATATAGTATTTAGATGATATTATCAAAAATTTTTATTTTATTTATATTTCTTTTGACAATTAATTTAAAAAAGGTTGTAATTAGAAAATCAATTTGGTTGTTATTTTTATGCTTGATATGATTTAAATGTTTAAAAAAGAGATTTGAGATATTTTTTAGCTGATAATTCCTTTACAAAAATAGCATAAACTTGTTTCAATAAATATAAAATAGTATAATAATACTTATGAAAAATAAAGGAATAATAATGAAAAAACTATTTTTGATTTTAAGCATTAGTGTTGTTTTATCTTTTGCAAAAGACATAGATAATACTCAAATAGAGCAATTTAAGGCAAACTATGTTGTAGATCAAAATAAATTTGACCCGCTTTATTGGTATAATAAACCTATGACATATTTTAACCACTATGCGTATAGTTATGTTTTAATACCTATAGCAAAAGGCTATGATTATGTTATGCCAGATCCTTTGCAAGGTGCTGTTAACAATTTTTTTAATAATCTTTTGTATCCTATGAGATTAATAAATAACATTTTGCAAGGAAAATTTCAAAACTCCCTCGATGAAACAAAAAGATTTTTGATAAATACAACTATAGGTTTTGCTGGGCTAAGCGATGCTGCTAGTATGCATTTTGATATACCAAAACATGATGAAGATTTTGGTCAAACTCTGGGTTATTGGGGACTAGGAGAAGGAATGCCTGTAGTTTTACCAATACTTGGACAATCAAATTTAAGAGATATGTTTGGTCTTGTTGGTGATCATTTTGCAGATCCTATAACATACATTGATAGAGATAATGAATGGACATCGGTTGCTATAAAATCTTATAGATATATAAACGATACTTCTTTGCAACCTAATGCGTATGAAATTCTTACTAAAGATGAAGAAAATTTATACGAGTTTTTAAGAGATTTCAATAGTTTGAAGCGAAATAAAATGATTTCTGAATGATATGTAAAAAACAGACGAAGTAAAAATCGTCTGTTTTATAAAAGGAGGTTTTTATTAGTTGGGTATTGATATAATATATCAAGTTATTAAATAATATAAAAATGTAAAATTAATATAACTCTTCTTCGCATATTTTTTGAACTACATAGCTAGCAAGATAAAATCCAAATGTTGCGGTTACACCCATAAAACTCCCTAAAGATGTGCATTTTGGAAGTTCTGTTGAAAAGACTACATCAAATTTTCCACTAAAATTTATCTTTTTTAATTCGCTTCTAAATTTCCTTGCAAGAGGATCGTTTGTAGTTTGCCATATGTTTGAAATTTTTATTTTACTTGGATCCATGCGTTTTGCTCCACCCATAGAACTTATAAAAATTATCTGTTTTTTAGAGTTTAAATTTATATCGTTTATCTTTTTAGCAAGAGCAATTTTAGCTTTCATATCATCTATAGCATCTATGATAACATAAAATTTGTTAAAGTTAAAATTTTGTATAAACTCCGGCGTTAATGTCTCAAAAATAGGCTTTATCCCGCTAAATTTATTTGCAAAAACTTCTACTTTTTTCTCGCCTAAATTTTCGCTTCCAAACTGTCTGTTTTGATTTGTGATTTCAAATATATCTTTATCAATTATGCTTAAATTTACAAACCCTGTTCTATAAAGAGCTTCTATACAAGCTCCGCCAACGCCACCACATCCACAAACTAATATATTTGTTTGTTTAAATTTTTCAAATTTATTTCCAAAAAGTAATCTTGAGCGAGAAAATCTATCTATTTGATCCATTGAGAAATGTTCTTTAGCTCTTCAAAAGAGGTTAAATTTAGTTTTATTGGCGTAATGCACGCATATCCATCCATAACTATGCTTATGTCTGTGTTAATATTTTGATCTATATCAAAATCCATAAAATCAGCACCAATCCAGTATCTTTCTATGCCACGTGGATCGCGGTTTAGCTGAGCTGAAGTTGAGTAAATTTTCTCTCCAGCTGGTGCTATTTTTAAACCTTTATAATCTTTTTTGCTAACAGAGGGTATATTTAAATTTAAAAACTGCTTTTTAGGTAGCGGATAGCCTTTTTTGAAAATATTTTTAACAATATCAAGAGTTATTTCACAAGCTAAATCAAAGCCGTATTTTTCGATACCATCTTTATCGTAGTATTGCGAAACTGCAAGCGATGGAATTCCTTGTAAAACTCCTTCCATTGCTCCAGCACAAGTTCCTGAGTATGTGATATCTTCACACACATTCGCACCATGATTTATGCCACTTATTATAAGATCTGGTTTTTTTTCATAAAGAGCATGTAGTGCTAAATATACACAATCTGTTGGCGTAGCGTCATCAAGTTTAAAAAAACCATCGTCTATTTTTATAAATCGTAATGGTCTAGTACAGGTTATGGAGTGAGCACAAGCTGATTTTTCGCTACTTGGTGCAACTATGGTAACGTTTGCTATGGTTTTTAGAGCTTTTGCAAGTTCTCTTAATCCTAATGCTTCAAATCCATCATCATTTGTTATTAGTATTTCTTTCACATTTTACCTTGATTAATAGTCTTTTGTTAAAGAAAATTTTCCACCACCACAAAAAATTAAGCATATTGCACAGCCAATGTAAAGGTATAAAATCTCGGCTACAAATCCTCCGTTTGAAGTAAGTGCAAAAGGAGCTGATGCGTTTGCTACATAAAAAATTACACAGCATGTTCCAAAAAGAATAAAAGCAGCAAATCTGGTAAAAACTCCAAATATTATCATAAGTGGTGCCAAAACTTCTCCAATATACACGCCATATGACATAATTTGCGGTAAGCCACTAGCTACTAACATACTTTTTACTCCTGCTATGCCATTGTTTAGTTTAAATATACCATGCATTAAAACGCATATTCCAAGAAAAACTCTTAAAAACAGAAGCCCTATGCTATGACTATTTACAAATTTCATTTTTTTCCTTTCAACTACTCTTGTTTATTTATTATAGTAAAAATTAATCAAATTATTGACAACCCTCACATTCTATACTTCTATCAACTGCAGTTTTTTGATCTATCTCGCTTTCTGGGCTTTGGCTTCTTAGATAATAAGTTGATTTTAATCCAAGTTCCCACGCAAGTGTGTAAATTTGATTTAAAATACCACCAGTTGCTTTTTCAAGTGATATAAATATATTTAAACTTTGACCTTGATCTATCCATTTTTGACGAATAGCACCGGCTTTTATCAAAAGTCTTTGATCTATATCATAAGCTGGTGTGTAGTATTGCCATGTATCAGGGCTTAAATTTGGCACAACTACTGGTATCATACCGCTTAGATTGTGTTCAAACCATTTACGTTTATAAACTGGTTCTATGGTTTGGGTTGTTCCAACTAAAATGCTTATACTAGAAGTTGGAGCTATAGCCATAAGATACCCATTTCGTATGCCATCGCTCATAACTTTTTCTTTTAGTTTTTTCCAATCCCTTGTTCTTTCATCAAAAAGCCCATCTCTTTTTATAAGATCTTTTGCTTTTTGATTTGCTGTGTCTATTGGAAAAATACCTTTGCTCCATTTTGAGCCTTCAAAATCAGGATATTTACCTTTTTCTAGTGCCAAATTTGAAGATGCATAAATAGCGTTATAGCTTATATTTTCCATTATCTCGTCTATCTTTACAAGATGTTCATAGCTTCCCCATTGTATGCCCTTTTGGGCTAACATTTGAGCTTCGCCCATTATTCCAAGTCCTATTGATCTTGACGCTAAGTTTGTATTTTTAACTTTTATGTGAGGATAGAAATTTAAATCAATTACATTATCAAGCATTCTTATGGCTATTGGGACAACTCTATTGATATCTTCTTGAGAATTTATCTTACTTAAATTTATACTTGCAAGATTACAAACCGCAGTTTTACCCTCTATAACTTCTTTTTCTACGATATAAATTTCTTTAGAGTTTATACTATCAAGTGCTGTGATTTTCTTAGCTTTTTTTGTATATCCGCCATCTACTGTTACATCATCTTCTTCATCAAAAACATCTATGCTTTTATCTTTATAAATTACTTTTATTTTATAGTAGCTTGGATCTGTATTTTGGAAAATTTCGGTGCATAAATTTGAACTTCTTATAAGTCCTTTGTGGTTATTCGGATTTGCTTTATTTGCACTATCTTTAAAACATAAAAATGGCATTCCGGTTTCAAAGTAATTTGTTAAGATTTTTTTCCAAAGTTCTTTTGCTTGCATTGTGTTTTTTGGGATATTTTCATCATTTTCATACTCTGTATATTTTTTTTCAAATTCTTCCCCATAAAGTTCACAAAGATCTTTTACATCAACTGGATCAAAAAGTGTCCATCTTTCATTGTTCGCAACTCTTTTCATAAAAAGGTCATTTATCCAAAGTGCCGGAAAGAGTTCGTGTGCTCTCCTTCTTTCTTCGCCAGAGTTTTTTCGTAAGTCTATAAAATCGCTTACATCCATATGCCACGGCTCTACATAAACTGCAATTGCACCTTTTCTAGTGCCAAGTTGATCAACTGCAACTGCAAGGTCATTTGTTATCTTAAGAAAAGGGATAATTCCGCCAGCAGCATTTTTATGCCCATCTATCGCTCCACCAACTGCTCTTACTTGATTCCAATCCCAACCAACACCACCGCCAAATTTAGATAATAGTGCCATTTCTTTATAGCTATCAAAAATCCCCTCTATATTATCTGGAGTTGAGCCAATATAGCAACTTGATAGTTGATGGCGAGTTGTTCTTGCGTTTGATAGAGTTGGGGTTGCTGGCATTACTTCAAATTTACTTATTAGATCATAGAATTTTTTTGCCCAACTTTGGCAGTCAAATTCATTTTGTGCAAGAAACATAGCTATTGCCATAAACATATGTTGAGGTAATTCTATAGGCTTGGCGTTACTATCTTTGATAAGATATCTGTCATAAAGCGTTTTGATACCAAGATAGTTAAATTGTAAATCTCTTTTGTAATCTAAATATGAATTTAAATCATCTAAATCATATTTATCTTTAAGTCCAAGCATTATACGCCCAGCTTTTTCGCCTTTTTCAAAATATTCTCTAAGGTGGTTGTATCCGCTATATCCTGTAACCTTATGATATAAATCATATAAAAATAGCCTTGCTGCAACAAATGTCCAATTTGGTCTATCAATGTCTATCTTTTCAACAGCTGTTTTTATGAGAGTTTGTTGAATCTCTTCTGTTGTTATCATATCACGAAACTGAATTTTTGCATCAACTTCAAGCTCACTTAAACTTACATTATCTAAGCCCTCAACAGCTTCTTTTGTGTATTTTTTAATCTTACTTATGTCTAACTCTTCTGTTCTACCGTTTCTTTTTATTACTTTCAATTTATTTCCTTAGTTTATTTAAAAACTCTTGTAAAAATTTTATCTACATTTTTTGTATAGTATGAGTAATCAAAACACTCTTTAATCTCATCTTTACTTAATGCTTTATTTAAGTCTTCATCGTTTAGTAAATTTTGCAAAAACAGACTATGACCATTTTCATCAATGGCTTTTTTACCGCTTTGCAAATCGCCCCAAACTTTCATAGCATTTCTTTGGACTATCTTATACGCATCTTCCCTACTTACGCCTTTTTTTGGTAGTTCAAGCAAAACTCTTTGAGAGAAAACTAAACCGCCAGTTAAGTTTAAATTTCTGAGCATATTTTCAGGGTAAACAACTAGCTTATCTATCAAATTTGTCAAACGATTTAGCATGAAATCAGCTGTTATAAATCCATCTGGAAGTATAAATCTCTCAACTGAACTATGACTTATGTCTCTTTCATGCCATAAAGCCACATTTTCCATGGCCGGCATTACATAAGAGCGTATCATTCTACAAAGTCCGGTTACATTTTCGCTTAAAACAGGATTTCTTTTGTGTGGCATTGCTGAGCTTCCTTTTTGTCCGGGGCTAAAATACTCTTCGCACTCATAAACTTCAGTTCTTTGGTAGTGGCGAATAGCAACTGCAATTTTTTCGCAACTTGATGCAAGGATAGATAAAGCACTCATTACTTGTGCGTATCGATCTCTTTGTATAACTTGGTTTGAAGCTGGAGCTGGTTTTAACTCTAAAAACTCACAAACTAATTCTTCTAGATCAAGTGGAGCGTGAGCGAAATTTCCCATAGCACCGCTGATTTTACCTACACTTATTACTTTTTTTGCATGTTCTAAAAGTTCTAGTGAGCGAGAAATTTCATCATACCATATAGCTAAAACCAAACCAAAAGTGATAGGCTCACCATGAATTCCATGACTTCTACCAACCATTAGCGTATTTTTGTGCTCAAACGCTCTTTTTTTGACAGCGTTCATTAAATTTTTAACATCAGATATTATAAGGTTTAAACTATCTCTTATTTGCAAAGCAACAGCTGTATCTATGGTATCGCTTGATGTCATTGCAAAATGAACAAATCTGCTTTCATCACCCAAACTTTCGCTAACGCTTGTTAAAAAAGCAATTACATCATGTTTTGTGGTCTTTTCTATCTCATTAATTCTATCTACATTAAATTTAGCATTTTTTATAATTTTTTCGCAATCGCTATCATTTATCAAGCCAAGCTTATTCCAAGCTTTTACAGCTGCTTTTTCAACTTCCAACCAAGCATCATATTTTGCTTGTATACTCCATTTTTCTTTCATTTCTTTTCTTGCGTATCGCTCAACCATATTAGTGCCTTTTTTGAAATTTTAAAGTAAGAAATTTATTTTATCTAGAAAGTTATTATAAAGTCATTAAAATATTTAATTTTAAAGATATAGTCAAATTTAATTTAGTATTAAATTTGACTATTATTGTGTTTTAATCTTCTAATTCTATCCATTTTTGTGCTATTCTTACAGCGTTTGTTGCTGCTCCTACGCGGATTTGATCAGCTGCACAAAATAGATGTAAAACATTGTCTCGAAAATTATCTTTTCTAATTCTTCCAACATAAGTTTCATTTGTATCAGTTGAAAGAAGCGGCATAGGATATATATTTTTAGACGGCTCATCTACCACAACTACGCTTGGTGCATTTTTTAAAATATCTCTTGCTTTATTTGCATCAATTGCATTTGCAAAATGTATAGTTATAGCTTCACTATGACTTCTTAAAATAGGCACCCTAACACAAGTTGCACTTACTTCGATTTTTTTGTGCAATATTTTTTGTGTCTCATTTACCATTTTCATCTCTTCTTTTGTATAATCATTATCCAAAAAAACATCAATATGTGGTATCAAATTTAGTGCTATTTGGTGTTGAAAAACTTTTGGTTCACACTCATCAAGTCTAAAGGCAAAAAATTGTTGCATTTGAGTAACCAACTCTTCCATTCCTTCTTTTCCAGCCCCACTTGTTGCTTGGTATGTGCTAACATCAACTCTTTGTATATCAAAAGCATCGTTAAGTGGTTTTAAAATTTGAACCATTTGTATTGTAGAGCAGTTTGGATTTGCTATGATTCCTGTGTTTTTCCACTCTTTTATATCCTCTGGATTACACTCAGGAACAACCAAAGGAACATCACTTTGCATTCTAAAATGACTTGTATTATCTATAACTACAGCACCGCTTCTAGCTGCAAGTGGTGCAAATTTTTCTGAAATAGATCCGCCGGCACTAAAAAAAGCTATGTCTATTTCATGTTCATCAAACACTGTATCTGTGAGTTCAACTACTTTATAGGTTTTTCCAAAACACTCTATCTCGCTTCCGGCACTTCTACTACTTGCTAGTGGTAAAATTTCATTAATAGGAAAATTTACTTCTTCTAAAACATTAAATATTTCTTCGCCGACTGCGCCTGTAGCTCCAACTACAGCAATATTGTATTTTCTCATGGTAGACCTTTAAAATAAAATTTTGTTATTATATCAAATTAAAAAGAATTTTTTCTACTATATAAAAAAAGATCGTCTTTACTAATGGCTTCTTTGTCGCTTAAAATAGCCGCTCTTTCTACGATAGATATAAGTTCTCTTATATTTCCTGGAAAATTATAATTCATAAGCTCATTTTTTGCTTCATCGCTAAAATATTTTGTGCCAAGATCATACTCCTTGCAAGCTCTTTGCAAAACAGAATTTGCTATATCTTCTATCTCATCTTTTCGTTCTCTAAGTGGTGGAATGATGATAGGAACTGTATTTAGACGATAAAAAAGATCTTCTCTAAATTCTCCGTTTTCAACTTTTTGTTTTAAATTTGCATTTGTTGCACTAATGATTCTAACATCAATCTTTGTGCTTTTTGTAGCACCAAGTCTAGTTATCTCTCGCTCTTGTAAAGCTCTTAAAAGTTTTGGCTGAAGTTTTATAGGTATTTCACCAATCTCATCTAAAAATAAAGTTCCGCCATTTGCTAGTTCAAAAAAACCTATTTTTTGAGCAGTTGCATCTGTAAAAGCTCCTTTTTCATAACCATAAAGTTCACTTTCTAATAAATTTTCTGGAATTGCAGCCATATTTATAGCTATAAATGGATTAGTTGAGCGTTTTGAGTTTTTATGTATAAATTTAGCAAAAACTTCTTTTCCAACTCCGCTTTCTCCAATTAACATAATATTTACATCTGTTGGAGCTGCCTTTTTTGCAAAATGTAAAGTTTTTTCAAGAATCTCAGAATTCCCAGCAAAATCTTTATCATCTGTTTTTAAATCTTTTTTCTGTTTTGACTTAATTTTTGTTTTAAATTTTTGAGAGCGTATTATAGCTTCATAAAGTGTTGTTATATCAAATGGTTTAGTTAAGAAATCTTTTACACCAAGTCTAACGCTTTGTATGGCTCTATTTAGCGTGGCATTTCCTGTTATGATTATAACATCAAATTTTCCGTCAAGTTCCTTGATAAATTCTATGCCATCCATCTTTGGCATATTTATATCTGTTATTATAACATCTGTATCATCGCTAAGCTTTTTTAATGCATCAACTGCACTTTTAAAGCTAGTTATGTTAAATTCTTCGTATTGGCTAAGTGCAATTTCTAGGGATTTTCGCATATTTATATCATCTTCAACTATAACAATATTCATCTAAAATCCTTTATCAAATTTGTTTATAATAGCAAAATCAGACTTAAATTCAACCTCAAAACGAATTGGCGAAAGTGTTAATATAAGATTTGAGTAAAAATTTTTATCTTCTAGTTTGGATTTATCTTTAATATGTATTTTTGAAGCAGAAAAACATGAAAAAAGCTCATTTTGGTGTCTAGTTAAAAAATGATAAGAACTTTCATTTTTTTTTGGTATATCGTATATTTTGCAAACAAAATTTGGTATCTCATTGGTTAAAATCATAGCTTTTGATATAGCTATGATTTCACTTTTTATAATGTTATTTTGAGAATTTATTTGAGCCCAAAAAATAAACTGATCTGCTCCAAAAGCAAATTTACAAAAAAGTATTAATAAGCAAAAACTTCTTGCCACTTTTCTTGATTCATTTCGAGTTCTAATTCAACTTTATAAAGCCCATTTTGAAAATATTCATTTGTAACAGCTGCATTTTTCACAAGACCATCAACTTGAGATGTGATGGATGAATTTTTAAGCATAGCATCTTTTACTGTATCTTTAGAGTTGATTTTAACACCATAAAGCTTTGCAGCTAAATTTCTATAAGCATCAGCCATAGCAGCTCTTTTTGCTAGAGCTAGAGCTTGAGCTGGAGAAACAGTGTTTAATGGTGCTATACCTTCACCTACTGCACTAAAAGTAGCATTTGCAGATTCTGGTGCAGTATATATCATCTTTTCTTGTTTCATAACTTCTCTGATGTCATCTTTATCTACTTTTTGTATAACGACTTCTTGAGCCGGTGTGTTTGCAGAAGAACCAAAGCCATTAAAACTACAACCACTAAAACCCAACATTGCTATAAGAGCTGTAGCAAGGATAGATATATTTTTCATTTTTTACCTCGTTTTTTGATAAAATTTTATAAGCAAATATTATTCCAATAATCCATCTTCAGAAATATCATCGTCTTCATCTTCTTGTTTTGGACATCTAGCTATACTTACAACATCTTCGCCATCTACATCTAAAATTTTAACACCACTTGTGTTGCGTCCAGCTTTTCTGATAGTTTGCATATCTACTCTTATCATTTTTCCACTTGAAGTAAGAGCCATTAAATCCATACTTTCATCAACGATAATTATTCCAACTAAATCACCTGTTTTTTGGGTTAATTTCATACAAATTACACCCTTTCCACCACGTTTTTGAAGTCTATACTCATCTGCTGTTGTGCGTTTGCCTATACCTTTTGCAGACACACTTAAAATTTCTTCTTCATCATGTTCTATAACTTGTGCACCAACAACTTTGTCATCTTTTTCTTTAAATCTT
The DNA here is from genome assembly GCF_002220775.1 of Campylobacter sputorum. Taxonomy (NCBI): domain Bacteria; kingdom Pseudomonadati; phylum Campylobacterota; class Epsilonproteobacteria; order Campylobacterales; family Campylobacteraceae; genus Campylobacter; species Campylobacter sputorum. The sequence continues at coordinate 1,559,911 of NZ_CP019685.1, read as the reverse complement.
ATACCAGTAACGCCTCTACTTGCTCTTCCTATCTCTCTTGTATCGCTTACATTAAATTTAATACACATACCTTTTTGAGTTACTATTAAAAGTTTTTTACCACCAGAGTTATCAACTTCGGCATTTTCATCGCTGTCATCTTGTACTTCTAAATTTTCATTTTCTGTGTATTCTTTGTCATTATTTTGTGCGTTGCTGTCAAAAACATCATCATTTTCGACTATTATTGCAGTTACTAAATCATCATATTCATCTAAATTTATAGCTTTTATTCCAACGCTTCTTATGTTTTTAAACTCACTTAAATTTGTTCTTTTTACAATACCATTTTTTGTAAAAAATGCTAAAGATTTACTATCATCGAAATCTGTAGTTGGAATGATAGCCATGATTTTTTCATCTTGTTCAAGTTGAACTAAATTTACAACAGCTTTTCCTTTGGCTGTTCTGCTACCTTCTGGTATCTTATAAACTTTTAACCAATAAAGCTGTCCGCGATCTGTTACAAACATGAGCGTATCGTGCATATCACATATAAAGAAACTTTCTATGAAATCATCATCATAAGTTGTTATGGCAACTTTACCCTTTCCGCCACGTTTTTGTTTTTCATAAGTCTTACTTGGAACGCGCTTAATATATCCTCTGTGTGTTATGGTTACTACCATATTTTCATTTGGTATTAAATCTTCTATATCTATATCATCATAATCATCAACAATTTCGGTAATTCTAGGGCATTTAAATTTATTTTTTATTTCTATTAATTCTTCTTTTATGATATTTTCTATAAGTTTTTCGCTTTTTAATATGGATTCTAATCTTGAAATTTCCAAAATAAGTTCTTTTAGTTCATTGTCAAGTTTTTCTCGCTCAAGTCCTGTTAGTTTGCTTAATTTCATATCTAAAATAGCATTTGCTTGTAGTTCACTAAGCCCAAATTTATCCATCAAACCATTTCTTGCTGATGGCGTATCCTCGCTATTTTTGATGAGTTCTATAACATCATCAATATTATCAAGTGCGATTTTTAGACCTTCTAGTATGTGAGCTCTTGCTCTTGCTTTTTGAAGTTCAAATATCGTTCTTCTTATGATTATAGTTTTTCTATGTTTTAAAAATAGATCTAAAAGTTCTATGAGATTGAAAATTTTCGGCTGCTTGTTGTCAATTGCGAGCATTATAACGCCAAATGTAACTTCCATTGTAGTGGATTTAAAAAGATTATTAAGCACTATATCGCTCATAGCATCGCGTTTTAGCTCTATAACAAGTCTTATTCCATCTCTATCACTTTCATCTCTAACTTCGCTAATTCCTTCTATTTGTTTATCTTTTGCTAAATTTGCTATTTGTTCGTGAAGTTTGGCTTTATTTACTTGGTATGGTATCTCATCAACTACTATGATATCTTTATTTTGTTTTTTTTCTATGTGAGTTTTAGCTCTTAGTTTTATTCGTCCACGACCAGTTTTGTAAGCTTCGATTATACCTTTTTTACCAAATATTATGCCCCCTGTTGGAAAATCTGGTCCTTTGATTACACTCATTAACTCTTCTAAGCTAGTATCTTTGTTTTCAAGAAGCATAAGTAAGCCATCTATAAGTTCATCTAAACTATGTGGAGGTATATTTGTAGCCATACCAACAGCAATACCGCTACTTCCATTTAAAAGTAAATTTGGAACTCTTGCAGGTAAAACCGCTGGTTCAACTATACTATCATCATAGTTTGGTGTAAAATCAACAGTATCTTTATCTATATCTTTAAGCAACTCTTCTGCTAAAACAGTCATTCTAGCTTCTGTATAACGCATAGCAGCAGCACTATCTCCATCAAGTGAGCCGAAATTTCCTTGTCCGTCAACTGTGGGAACTCTCATAGAGAAATCTTGTGCCATTCTAACAAGTGCATCATAAACTGCGGTATCACCATGCGGATGGTATTTACCTATAACATCTCCAACAATACGAGCTGATTTTTTGTAAGGACTTCTACTGCTTACTCCTAGATCATTCATTGCATAAAGAATTCTTCTATGCACTGGTTTTAAGCCATCTCTAGCATCTGGTAGAGCACGCCCTACAATAACACTCATTGAGTAGGTAAGGTAGCTATCTTTTACTGAATCTTCTACATCTACAATCGTTATATCTTGATTTTCATCAAAAATATTGTTTTCCATTTTTATCCTTGTAACTAAACGATGAATTTTAGCTAAAATTTAATAAAAAGTTGCTAAATGCTAAAATTAAGCTAATATGGCTTACAACAAAAATTATCATTTTTTAATGCTGATATTGTATCGTTAAAGTATCTTTTGGCATCTATACTTGTGATTGTGCCGTTTCCTATATTTACCGTGTTAAAATTATCAGTTTTTTGAAGTAGTAAAATTTGTTTTTGTATGTTAAAAATGGACTTTTCATCTAGTTTTCTTACGTAGTAATCAATGCTTTTTTCTATCTTTTTTCCGTTTTCGTCTATCATAATTCCGCTAAATGTTTTATAGTACCTATAGCTAACCTTTGCAGCTTTTTCGATATAGTGTGTAAAAGTAAAGCCTCTTGTTTTATTTCCAAACAAAACTATCTTACCGTTAATACTTCTTAAAACATCATAAACACTATTTTTATCGAAACAAGTTTTAGTATCTTTTAGAAAAATATTAGCATTCTTTCCATTTATTGCAAATGAAAAAATTGGGTCATTCGTTCTAATTGGATTTTTATAAGTCCTAAAATATTCAGTTAAAATTCCAATTGTGCTTTTTGAATTTACCTTATCATAAATTTCGTTTTTGCAAAAACTATATGTGAAAGTTGGCATTATAAGTGTGCCATCTTCCCTTATAACTTCGTAAAAACAATCAATCAAAGCAGATAAAAGCTCATCTTTTTTTACAGCTGAAATACCAAAACTGAAAATTTCACTATGAACACAGATAATATCGCCATTTTTTATGCCACTTTGTTTTATAGCATCTATAAAATCTGTATCATAAATCAGTGAATTTCCAGACTTAAAAAGTGCTTTCATTTCATTGCTTTGTTTATCATATCTTCTATAGTTTCAAAGCTATAAAAACTATCAGCATTTATAAAGTCTGCATTTAGTGGTTTTTTGTATTTTTGTTCTATAGCTGTAACTAATGCCATTATATCCATACTATCAATAATTCCACCATATACTAAATCTTTCATATTTTTAGTTACATCATCTCTATCTATAGCCTTAAAAAGCTCCTTGATTGCATCCATAGTCAAACTCCTTTAAAAATTTTTATAATATTTTATTTTTCTACCATTATGCATAAAACCAAGTCTTTTGTAGAAATTTATAGCTTTTACATTATCATCTCTTACATAAAGAGAAAAATTTTTTATATTTTGATTTATGTTAAAAAGTGAACTCATGAGCATAAAAGCTACATTTTTATACGATAAATTTCTATCTACTGCGATAAAATCTACAAAAACAGAGCTTATAGTTTTACTAAAAATCAAAGCACCGTGTACATTACCATTTTCTTTGTAACATAAAATTTCTCTTATTTTACTTTTCGTTTTTAGTTCATCAAAAGTAAAATTAAAAAGATGAGGTTCGCTAAAATATTTCATAAAAAACTCATATATAGCTGTTATTTCACAATCTTTGCAAAAATCTATAATTTCTAATTTACTAAAATTCGTTGTTGATATTTTTAAGTTCATACTTTCATTGGTTTCAAAATTTTTAAATTTATTTTTATTCAAAAATTCTAAATGTTTATCATTAAATTTTGCATTTTTATAGTGAATTCTTAAAGATATATTTTCTATATCAAATTTTATTGGCTCATTTATAAAATATGTTAGTAATCTTGGCGTATCTTCGTAAAAGAAAAAATTATTGTCACTTTGTTTGAGATATGCTTTTTTGGTAACGAGTTTATCTTTTATATATTCTAAACTATAATAATTGTTTGTTATGTAAAACCCATCAAAGTAAGTTTTTAAAAACTTGTCATATAAGTTCAAACAAAACCTTTCTATCTATTTTTCCATTTTGATTAAGTCTAAAACTATCAACTTTTATAAATTTTCTAGGAATCATATAATTTGGCAATTTGTCTTTTAATAAATTTTTTAAATTTAATTCATGCATTGCTTCGTAAAAACATATAATTTCTCTATCTTTAAAGATACAAACAGCATTTAAAATTTCACTCAAGCTATTTAGCACAGTTTCTATATCTCCAAGTTCTATTCTAATACTAAGATATTTTATTTGATTATCTTTTCTACCATAGCATAAAAGTTCGCCATGCTCGTTGTAGGCTGCTATATCACCAGTTTTGTAAATTATGTCACGATAGTTATTGTGAAGTGGATTTTGTATAAAAACCTCACCACTTTTGTCTTTATTTGCATAATATCCAAATGAAAGCGAAGTTCCACGAACGCAAAGTTCGCCTTTTTTGAAAGGTTCATTTGGTGCTATCAAGTTTAAACTCTCATCAAAAAGTAAAATTTCAGTATTTTTACAAGCTTTACCTATAGGTAAAAGCTCATCATCTTTAAATTCCCTATCACATATATAATAAGCACAATCAACAGTAATTTCAGTAGGTCCGTATAAATTTGCAAACAGGGCATCTTTAAAATATTGTCGCCACACATTTAGCTGTTTATTTGGCATAATTTCGCCAGCAAATAGAATTTTATTCAGGTTAAAACCACTTAAATTTGTAAAACTATCTGTATTTGCAAAATATATAAGAACAGATGGTACCCAAAAAATCATCGTAATTTTATGTTCTATTAGATATTTTAGCACCTCTTTAGGAAAAGAAAAAAGTTGATTTTGTAAAATATGCAATGTTGCACCAGCTTTTATTGTAGAAAAAATATCTAGAACAGAGTTATCAAAATAAAATTGCGATTGATTTGCTAAAATTTCATTGCTTTTTACATCAAATGTTTCACATACCCAAAAAGTAAAATCAATCACGCTTTTATGACTTATACTAACACCTTTTGGAACACCAGTCGAGCCAGATGTAAAAAATACATATAGTAAATTTGTATCGATATGAGCGTTTTTTACAGCATTTAAAGAGCTTTTATCTATTTCAAATTTATCTATATCCTCACAATAAATTTGCTCTATATTGAATCTATTTGGATAATCGCTTTTTGTTATAATAATTTTTGGTTTTAAAATTTCTATAACATCATTTATGCGAGATATTGGTGTTTTTTCATCAAGTAGAGTATAAAAATTTCCACTTTTTGCTACGCCAAAAAACGATACAAGCGTGTCTATGCTTTTTGATACAATTATTAAAATAGGAGAATTTTTGATGTTTAAACTAATGATTTTACTTGCTAATTTATTGCTCAAATTATCAAATTCTTTATAGCTTACTTTCTTGTCTCTATCTACAAAAAGTGTTTTATCTGGATATTTTTCTACACTTTTTTCTAAAAAATCACACACGTTTGTTATCATTTTATCTCCTTTATAAGACCAAATTTAAGACAACTTTCTATAACTTCTTTTAGTTCTTTTAGCTCTAAATTCATGATATTTGCTATCTCGATTGCCTCTCGTTTTCCGTCGCAATATGCTAAAAAATGCCGTATATTTTCCACACTTCTTGAACCAGCTGATAGGGTTGAAATAAGCCCACGAGAGCCTAAATTTGGTTCGCAATATGTTGTAATTTGATAGACTTTGTTTAATTCTAAATTTGATATTGCATTTTTTACAAAATTAAATCCGCCCCGCAAACCTTGCTCACTTACTAAGCTTAAATCATCTAAGCTCGTATGATATTCTTTATACATTCCAAATTTTGTTTTGCAAAGCGTAACTACACCTAAATTTAACAAAGGGCTATTAAACTGCCTTTCATCACTTCCACGAGATAAGAATGGATAAATTTTTGGCTCGTTTGTTAGGAATTTTATCGTATGAAGTGCAATTCTATCACTTAAGCTATTTTCGCCTGGGCTTAAAATCATACTGTAATTCATATCATCTCCTAAGCAACTTAGCACAAAACCTGCTTTTACACTATGTTTTAAAAAATCTAAATTTTTACTTATATAGCATATTGAACCTATAGTTTCAGGGATAATAATAAATTTATAGTTATAGTTTCTAGTTTTTTGTGTTTTCAACCAGTTTATAAGCTTAGCCATAACAACAGGTCCGCTAAGTTCATTGTTTGCCATTTGAGGATGACAAAGATATGTTGAGATTAAAATCCAATCTTTTGAGCTTGTTGTTGATAAAATTTCCATTTCACCGTAGTTCAATTCGCCATTTTCTTTAAATTTGCTATCTATAAAAATCTCATAAATACCGTCTTTTAGACTATCTCTTTGATTTTGAGTTATGCAAAATCCCCATCTTTTTTCGTAGTAGCTAGTAACATATGGTATAGCAGTTGGTAAATTTGGCAGTGAATAAAGGTAGTTTTGCAATTCATCAAGTGTAAGTTTTGTATGAATTGGCTCAGAGTAGCCAAGCAAGTGAAGTGAATTTTCTTTAAAATCACATATCTTTTTGCCATCGGGAGTTATGATGTAGGCATCGTTTATAATCCACTCTGGCGGAACTACCCAATCAAAGCATTTTGTCCCGCTTAAAACTGAAATTTGCCTAATCCCCCCCCCATATAAGAGTTTAATATGGTCAAACTTTTGCGAAATCCGTCACCCGTAATGCTTCGTGGTATATAAAAAAGTTCTTTTAGTAGTTCATACATCTAATCTCTTTAAAAAATTTTTATAATTATATCAAATAAATTTTTAAAACTCAACATTTGCAAGTGTTAAGCCAAAAAGTACTTCTACGCCATTTTTTGAAAGAACTTCTCTTGCTTGCTTCATACTTTCACCAGTGGTTATGATGTCATCCACTAAGATTACTGGACTAGTTATATCTTTTTTTAAAATATATTTTCTTTTGTGAGTTTGTCTATAAGCCAAGCTTTTTCCGCTGTACTTTACTTCAGATGTTGCTTTTAAAGCACCATAAATTGGTTTGATATTTTTGCTTTTTAATGCTTTTAGCAAAATTGCAACTTGTGAATAGTCTCCATTTACGCTATCATCTAAGGCTATAGCGTTTACTTTATATGGATATGAGAAATTTATACCAAATTTATAAAAACTAAATTTAGCTAACCTAGAATATATAAAGGAGCCATAGAATTTATGTTTTGAATGGATGAGTTTTTTTATTTCACTATAAAAATAAAACGAATACACATCTAAATTTGAGTTAACAATTCTTTTGTGTAGAGTGCATTCGCTAAGGATTCTTTTGCAATCATTGCAAAAATACGAAAAGCTAAATCTTTCGCAGTTTAGACATCTCATTGAACTAAAATTTGATTTGCAGTTTTTGTCACAAGATCTCTTAAAAGCTCCCAAATAAACGGATCAAACGCACCACCTGTATGGATTGGTGCAAATTTGCTTTGAGATTGCGAAACATGTTTTGTTATTATTGTGCCATCATCTTTATAAATTCTCGCTTCAAATTTAGCTTCGGCTTTTAGATTGTCTTTTGCGTAACCTTGTAAAGTCGCGTTTAAGCTAAGTATATCAACTTCAACTCTTGTGCCATTTGGAGATATATTTGCACCTCTACTTGCAAGTTCTGAGCGTAGAGATGAGTCTATCCAACTAGCTAGATTATTTTGAAGCATAACATACTCTTTTGTAGAGCCTTGCGAGTCTAGTATAGTGGCTATGACGCCTTTGTTTTTTCTTAAATCATTTATCTTAGATATAAATATTTCTTTGTTGATTTTGCTTTGATTTCCAGAGTTTGTATAAGGCTGGAGCATTATAACTGTTCCTTTTTGAGAACAACCAATAAAAAACAACAAAAGTAAAATAAAAGAAAAAACTTTTTTCATAACCATCCTTTAAAATTTAGAAATTTCTTCGGCAACTTTATTTGCTGCTTGTCTGATTAACAAATCTAAATAAACACCAAAATCATCTGGATCATTTGTTTGAAATTTTCTTACATCTTGAGTTGTTGAAATTTTGTATCTTTTTGTTTTATTAATATCTTTTAACATTAAAAATCCATAAAGATTTGATGCTAAATGTGCAGACGATGGCGAATAATAGCTTTGTAAGCCTAAAAAGTCAAAATCAAGTTTCATCACATAAGGACTAGATCTTTCTTCTAGCACGATTATACCACGCTCTTTAAGTTCTTGTTTTAGCAAAAGATAAAACATATAATCAGCTCTTTTGTTCATATGCATATCTTGAAATTGTTTATCTTTACCTTGAATGCGAACTATCTTTTGATCTTCTCTTAAGTCATTAACTCTGTGAATATATACTTTTTTTAAAGCTAATCCCGTGTCTATTTTTCTTACATTCTTGCAACAACTAAGTGAGATATCACTACTATAATCTACGCCGTTTATCGTTATACTACTGCCACTTCCATTGTCGCAAGGTTCACATTTTGGGTTAATTCTCATAACTTCTTTGAAGTTTTTAAAAGAATTTGAGTCTATTTTTTTTTCATCATATGTTCCATTTATGTTATAACCAGTGCCATTTGGTTGCATTGTGCTAGAACAAGCTGTGAAAAATATCATAAAAAACAGCATAAGAGCATTTTTCATTTTTAATCCTTTTATAATTAAGTGAGATTTTAGCATATATTTTTAAAATATGCTATAAAAGTATTAAAATTAAACTTTTCTAACCTCACTTATATTTTGCCACCAAGCCCATAGTTATCATTATTTATCTCATCTATTATAACTACAGTCGAAGCTTTGTTTCTATCTAAAATTTCACTTACTAAATTTGTAACACCTTTTATCAAAAGCTCTTTTTGTTCCCTCTTTTCTTTAGTGACTTTTATGTTTATGTATGACTTTTTCCTCTTTTATATTAATAACTCGCACGGATTAGTCTAAATCGTAAAGTTATTAATCAATCTTAAGCACACTCAAAAATGCTTCTTGAGGAAGTGTGACTTTTCCTATGGCTTTCATTCTTTTTTTACCTTCTTTTTGCTTTTCAAGAAGCTTTCTTTTACGCGTAATATCGCCACCATAGCACTTTGCAGTTACATTTTTACCCATTGATTTAACTGTTTCTCTTGCTATGATTTTATTTCCAATACTTGCTTGTATGGCTACCTCAAAAAGCTGTCTTGGAACTATTTCTTTCATAGCTTTTACAAAGTCTCTTCCTTTGCTTAAAGCTTTTTCGTTTGGAACTATTATGGAAAGTGCGTCCACCGTTTCTCCTGCAACTTTTATATCAAGTTTTACCAAATTTCCAGCTCTATAATCAATCGGTTCGTAATCAAAACTTGCATAACCTTTAGTGCAAGATTTTAATTTATCATAAAAATCCATTATAATTTCATTTGTTGGTATTTCATACTCAAGCAAAACGCGACTTGGCGTGATATAGTCCATTTTAGTTTGTATTCCACGGCGTGTATTTAAAAGTGTGATAATATTTCCTAAAAACTCACTTGGAGTTATGATAGTAGATTTTACATATGGTTCTTTTATGGTCTCTATCTCATTAACTGGCGGCATATCGCTTGGATTTTCCATCTTTACAAGACTTCCATCTGTTTTATAAATTTCATAAGTTACTGTTGGTGCAGTTGCGATAAGATCTAGCTTAAATTCTCTTTCTAGTCTTTCTTTTATAACTTCCATATGAAGAAGTCCTAAAAATCCTACACGAAAGCCAAAACCAAGTGCTATTGATGTTTCAGGTTCGTAGCTAATGGAACTATCATTTAGTTTTAGTTTGTCTAATGCATCGCGAAGATCTTCAAATTTGTCCGTATCTATCGGATAAATTCCTGCAAAAACAAAAGGTTTTGCCTTTTGAAAACCGCTTATTGGTTTAGCAGCCTTATTTGTAGCCAAAGTTATCGTATCGCCAACGCTTACATCACTTACATTTTTCAGTCCTAAAACTACTATACCAACTTCCCCGCTTGTAATTTCTTTTGTTTTTATTGGCAAGAGCGGATGAGGAAACATAAGGTCTAAAACTTCATGTTTTTTACTAGTTCCCATAACATAAACTATATCACCTTTTTTAATAACACCATCATAAATTCTAACTAGCGCCAAAGCTCCTAAATAGCTATCAAACCAGCTATCATAAATTAAAGCTTTTAGTGGTGCTTCATCATCTGTTTTTGGAGGTGGAATTTTTTCAATTATTGTCTGTATCAACTCTTTTATACCAATTCCTGTTTTTGCACTAACTTCAATTGCACCCTCACAATCAAGTCCTATGATATGTTCTATTTCATTTTTGACTTTTTGTGGATCTGCTGCTGGAAGATCGATTTTGTTTAAAACCGGTATGATTTCAAGGTTATTTTCAAGTGCAATATAAACATTTGCGATAGTTTGGGCTTGCACACCTTGACTTGCATCAACTATAAGCAAAGCACCCTCACAACTTGCTAGAGATCTTGAAACTTCGTAGCTAAAATCTACATGCCCTGGAGTGTCTATTAAATTTAAAATATATTCTTCATTGTTATATTTATATGTAAGACGAACTGATTGTGCTTTTATGGTTATTCCACGTTCTTTTTCTATATCCATTGTATCCATGAGTTGAGCGCTCATCTGCCTATCGCTAACAGCTCCGCACTCGCTTATAATTCTATCTGCGAGTGTGCTTTTACCATGGTCAATATGTGCTATGATGCTAAAATTTCTTATATTTTTCATAAAATTCCTAAAATTTACTTTTAAGGGTTAATTTTAGCGAAATTTAGCTACTATTTTGATTAAACTATTTTATAGCAAATTTAATTCTAACTTTGGCGTTTATATCTATAACTCCATCATTTCCATTTAAATTTTGCTGCGATTGTGCAACAGTTGAAATTCTATAAGACCTATAAACTGGACTTACTTGAATTTCTTCGATTTCTAGTATATCTCCAAGCGTAACATTAGCACTGCTAGTCATATTTTTGGCTTTTGATATAGCATAGTTTATCGCCTCTTTCATAGCTAAATCAACTTGTTGCTCAATGTCTGATTTTTGATATTTTGTAGTAATATCTTTTATGCCTATATTTGTTAATGTGTCTAAAAATTCGCTTTCTTTGGATATGTCTGTAAGTGTAATTTCAACATTTTGAGACGCCATATAAAATGTTTTTTCTATTTTTCCATTATCATCATATATATTTTGTGGCATAATTACATTGTTTTTTATTTTTACATTTTGTTTTTGGATATTGCTTTTATAGATTATTTTTTTTACTTTATCTGAAAGTTTGTTATTTTGTGTTTTTGCTTCTTGAGATGTATCACCTTTTGAAGAGATTATAAAATCGATAATAGCCATATCTGGCTCTACTTTTAACTCTCCTTGCCCATAAACAACGATATTTTTTTGATTTATGTAATTATTCGCAAAAGCAAAAATTTGTGAAGCCATGATAATAAAAGCTATAATTTTTAGTTTCATTTTTATCCTTAATTTTAAAAATAATTTGACAAATTATCACACAATAAGGCAAATTTATCATAAATATTTATCTTGTTTTATGTAAAAAATGCATATGTCGCCTGTATTGTTCTATAATATCATTTATTACTGATGCTTTACTCCATCCTATAATGTCATAATCTTGTCCGCCTTCTTTTAAAAACACTTCAGCTCTATAGTAACTATCACTCATAGCATAATCAGGTGAATTTGTTTCTATAAGCTTTACGCCATAAATAAAATTTTGTTCATCGCCTAAATCTATTTCTAAAGCTATTTTTGATTTATTAACATCTTTATGTATTTTTGGATTAAGAGAGTTTTTATTAAAAATTTCAGAAATTTCACTAAAAGCTGGCTGTATTATGTCTATTAAAAAATCTTTTGCTTCATTTTTATCAGGGGTATCAATGATAGCTTGAAGTCTTTCTTGCCAACTTTTTGTGCTTCCTATGGTTGTTGGCAAATTTGCAACGCTTTGAGTATATTTTTTCTCAGAATCTATTCTTAAAGCTTTTAAAAGTCCATAAATGGACCCAAGCATAGCTAAAGTTAGTGGAAGTGCTGAAACAATAGTCATTGTTTGAAGAGCATCAAGCCCACCTGTATAAAGTAAAGCAGCAGCTAGAATTCCGGTTAATGCACACCAAAATACTTTTTGCCATTTTGGGGTTTTATCTTCACCTTTTGAACATAGCATATCTATAACCATAGCAGCTGAATCAGCAGAAGTAATGAAAAATAAAATTATCATAAAAACTGCAATAAATGCCAAAATTAAAGTTAGCGGAAATTGTTCTAAGAATATAAATAATGCTAGTGATATATCTTTATTTACCATAATGGCAAGTTGTTCAAAACCACCATTTACCAAATTTATAGCACTATTTCCAAAAACAGTCATCCAAATAAGCGTAAAGCCAGCAGGAACAAATAAAACCCCAATAACAAATTCTCTTATTGTTCTACCTCTTGAAATTCTTGCTATAAAAAGTCCAACAAATGGCGACCAAGAAATCCACCAAGTCCAGTAAAGTATAGTCCAGCCACCAATCCAGCTATCGTTTTGTTTTTCATATGCATAAAGATTAAATGTATCTCCTATAAAAGATGAGATATATGTGCCAGTATTTTCTATTAGAGATTTTAAAAGCGTGCTAGTTTCGCCTAAGATTAATATGAAAATAGCAAATAAAACAGCCAAAACCATATTTGTATTACTAAGTAATTTTATGCCTTTATCTACACCGCTTGTTGCTGAAAGTGTAACTCCTATAGTTATTGCAAAGATTAACAAGACTTGAGAAACATTACTTATTGGCATACCAAAAAGATAGTTAAAGCCCGAATTTACTTGTAAAACGCCATATCCAAGAGATGTTGTAACACCAAAAAGTGTTGCAATAACTGCAAATACATCTATAGCATCTCCAAATTTTCCATATATTTTATTGCCAATTATTGGATAAAAAGCCGATCTAAGAGTTAAAGGAAGATTGTGTCTATATGCAAAAAATGCAAGTATAATTGCAACTATACCATATACCGCCCAAGCGTTTAATCCCCAGTGAAAAAATGTTATATTCATGGCTTTTTTTGCTGCTTCAATGGTTCTTGGATCTCCACTTGGCGGTGCAAGATAGTGCATTAAAGGTTCTCCTACGCCAAAAAACATTAAACCTATACCCATTCCTGCAGCAAAAAGCATTGCAAACCATGAACCGTTTGCATAATCTGGCTTTGAATGATCAGGTCCTAATTTTATTTTACCAAATCTTGAAATTCCTAAAAATACAACAACAAAAAATATAATAGTCATGCTTAAAACATAAAACCAGCCAAAATTTACAGTTAAATACTCTTGTGCAAGTTTTAATTTTTCAAGTGTAAATTTTGGGAAAATAGTTGTTATTGCTATAATCAAGGCTATGATTATAACAGAAGTATAAAAAACTGGTGGATTGTATTTTCTTTTAAATTTAAAATTCATATATTCTCCTTATTTAAAGCTTTTTATGTGAAGTTTTTTTATCTTACATTAATTTTTTAAATAGTATTAAAATTTTGTTATAAATTTATTTGATAATTTTATTTAATTACAAATAAAATAATTCCGATATTTTTAAAAGTAGTATAAAAATATAAATTTTTTTTAAACAAATATTATTTTATCTGTGAATAAAATGCTCATTTTAATCAAAATATATATTGCTTAAAGCAACATAATCAGTTTTTCCAGTGCTTAAGAGTGGAATTTCTTTGATATAAATAACTTTTTTTGGTATATAAAGTTCGCTTAAGCCATTTTGTTTTGTTGTATTTAATATTTCATTTCTACTTAGTTTTTCATCTGTTGTAAATAGTATCAAAGATTCACCCTTTTTTTCATCTTTTATACTAATTACAGCATGTATAAAATTTGGCGATATTTTTGTTGCTAATTTTTCGATTTCTTCAAGTCCAATCATTTCTCCAGCTATTTTTGCAAAGCATTTAACTCTTCCTACGATATGCAAAAATCCATCTTCGTCTATTTTTACGATATCTCCAGTTTTATACCACTCATTTTGTTTTTCAAGTATGCCAGGATTTGTATCTTTTAAATATCCACTCATAATGTTTTCGCATTTTACATACAAAATACCGCCATATTTAATTCCCTCTATATCTTCAAGTTTGATTTCAATCCCTGGTAAAACCTTGCCTACCGAATCAATTTTGTAAGCAAGTGGTGTATTTACGGATATTATAGGTGCGGTTTCTGTCGTGCCATAACCTTCTAAAATTCGTATGCCAAATTTTTCTAACCATAGTTCTTTGACATTTTTAGAGAGTTTTTCTGCTCCACATATCACAAATTTTAATTTATGAAAGTCGTATACATGGGCTTTTTTAGCATAATTTCCTAAAAATGTGTTTGTAGCTATGAGTATAGTTGCGTTTGAATCATATGAAATTTCTGGAATTATTTTATAATGAAGTGGTGAAATATATAAAAACAGCTTAGTTCCGCTTAATATAGGCAAAAACCCTCCGGCATTTAATCCAAATGAGTGAAAAAGTGGTAAGGAATTTAGCATTTTATCCTCATTTGTGATACTTATGACCGAATTTATTTGATAAATATTTGCCAAAAATGCATTGTGACTAAGGCTAACTCCTTTTGGTTTTCCTTCACTTCCTGATGTAAAAAGCACGGCAGCTTCGTTATTTGGATCTTGCTTTTTGTATGTTAGATGTATAAAATTTCTCTCAAAAAATATAAGCCAAATTTTATCAAAAATATTTATATGCTCTTTAAAATCTTCTATATAAAGTATTTTTATGTTTGTTAAGCTGTTTATTTTTTCTTCTAGTTTTGTAGTTTTTAAAAAATTTTTTGATGTTATTATAAATTTTAAATTTGCAGCATTTATAGCATTTTGCATATTTGAAACACCTGATGTGAAATTTATCATTGTAGGTGTTTTTCCTTTTGAAATAAGTCCGAAAATGAGTCCTAAAGTGACTATCATATTTGGCATAATTATGCCAATTCGTTTTTCATTTTTAGTTAGTTTTACGCATACTTTACCTAAAATAAGGCTCATTGTTAAAATATCTTTGTATGAATACACACCTTTTATATCCTCAGCTATTTTAAATTTGCAACCATAAATTTTTTTAGCATATAAAAATTCTTCGAAAATATCTCTTTTTGTGCGTGATTTGAAAATCAAATTTTGCATTTTTGTTTGTAAAAATTGCGCCCCTTCATATCTTTTTTGCTTATTTGTCTTTGTTTCATCAAATTTGATTTTAAATGGCTCGAAATATGTTATGTTAATTTGTGTAAAAATTCGTTTTGGAAATGTTTTTGACATCCTTGAAAAATGTGTAAATTTGCTTCCGTTTATTATGATTGGCAAAATTGTGGCGTCAGTTTTTTGGGCTATAAATACTACTCCTTCGTATATTTTCATAAGTCCGCCGGTATTTGTTACTCTACCTTCTGGAAAAATAACAATCGGTCTTGATGTGGTATTTATAGTTTGTATGACGCTTTTTAAAGACATCGGATTTAGTTGATCTATAGTGATATAATCACAAAAATGTATAAAAAATTTAACGATTTTTTTATTTGCCATAGTTGTATTTATGAGAAAAAGTGGTTTATTTGGCAAAATAGCCCAAAGCAAAGCACCATCTAAAAGAGATTGATGGTTTGAGATTATTATAGTTGGTTTTTTGGTTTCAAATTTTCCATAAATTTTTATGTTGTATAAAAATTTACATAGTAAATAAAATATGGTTTTCATAGTTAATACCTTTTTTGTCAAATGATATTAACATAAATTTAAGATAAAAGCTATAAAACTTAATTTTTTTATTTAGTTTTATAGATCGATGGTAAACTTTTAATTACAAAATGCAATATGAAATTTTTATGAAAAAGCTCTTAAAAAGTTATTTGATATTAAGTAATTTTATTTAAAATTTACCAGTAAAAAGAAAATACTTTATTTTAAAGTATAATAAGGTAGAATAGATTATTAAATAATTACAAATCTAATTCACTATGAGAATTTATACGAAGTGCAGTTAATATCAACTCTTCTTTTTAAATACAGTAAAGCAAAACCAAATCCGGCTTTATATGACAATCTCTTATTCCATACTAAATTTCCTTTTAATGCATGGTCTTTGTATTTAGCTTCTAATTTTTAACAATTTATAAGCTTTTCTAATACAATACCTGTTTCATCTTTTAATTGTTTGCTTGGTTTTTATACTCTCTTTTGTTTTGTTGCTATTTTCTTTAAATAAATTACCTTTTTCGCTTTGTGAGGCTGGATTAATTCTTTCTAAAGTGATATTAAAGGATTAGGGTGATTTGTGTTAATACTGGTTTTATTTGAAATTTTATCATTTAATAGTATTAAAATTATTAAATTCTTCATCGCTAATTTATATTTTGTAGAGAAATCATCAGGCATTTTTTAATCCTTTAATCTATATTTTTCATAAACATTTTTTATATTATTGGCAGTTTCTAAAAAATTCCACTCTTTTTCGTTTGATGAATAAAGTTTATTTTATAAATTTACTAAATAAAGTCTATGAAAATAGCATTTAAATTTCGTGTCATATATATTGATAATTAAAAGCATAAGTTTCTCAAATATATAAAGGCGTTGTAATTTAATTAAAATTAGGATGACACATTTGATATTTAAAATCTAAAATATTTGCAAAGATGATTGTGTAGTAATAAACAAACTATTTTTGAAATGAAATAAGCAAATTTAGCCCAAATTTTGGGCTAAATTTTGATATTTTTTAATCTTTTTTATTTTTATTTAGTTGTTTCCACTTAATATCTGTATCATTGGTAAGCATAGTAAAAATTTTGTTCGTAAGATCAATTGTCAAAAGTTTTGCATCCATCATAACTTGTTTGCTAAAGCTGTTTAAAAGCTCATTTGCTTTTGCTTTATCTTTTTTATAAATTTCAACATATTCTTTTTCCATTTTAGCTTGTCTTGCTTCTAGTGAAGCTTCAAAGTTTTTATAAGCATCTTTTACTATTGGTGCGTATTTGTTGTAATCCATCATAACTAAAGTTTGAAGTTTTCTATACACCCAGTAAATAGATTCATTGTCTGCTTCATATGAACCTTTATCGTATCCGTCTATAAATCCATCTAATCCATAATAATATGGCAAATAAACGCTCAAATCAGCCATGCCAAGTGCTACATAAGTAACTCTGCCGATTTCCATAGGAAGCCAAGGCCTAACTTGCATAATATGCGATTCGTATGTTCTAAATACACTTATAGTTCTATAAATGTCATCTTGTGTATTTTGATTTACATAAGGATCGTATTTTGTGCCATCGTAATGTGAACGCATGGCATCTTTTAAATCCTGCACACTTAGCTTTTTATCAGGCTCTAAAAATACAGGGAAATTTGCACCTTTTGTTATATCTTGATTTAAAGATGGATTAAACATCTTTTGAATCCACCAAACTCTTGGATAATTATATGTTAAATCTCTATCGTCATCTCTTGTATAAGCTTTTGTAAAGTTAAATTCGCCATCTTTTTTAGGATTATATGTGCCGTTTTTGATAGCAAATTCAACCAAGCCTTTTGAGGCTAGAAAATTTGAATTATTTGGTTTGTAAATCTGTAATCTACCTTGATTTCCTGAGGCAAAATATTTATCTTTTGGAAGTTTGTTTGCTATCCAGTGATGGCCTGTTCCTGTTTCAAAATACCAAGTTTCGTTTTCATCTATAAAAATAACTCCAAATCCCTCTCCAGCACCTATTTTTTCAACTATATCCCCAAGAAGCAAAACACCTTCTTTTGCACTTTTCATTCTAGGAAGTAAAACATCAGGTATATCATCTTCTGTGATACCTGTTTCTTCGTTATATGGATCTATTTTTAGTAGTTCATCTTTTGCGTAAATGGTTTCAGTTCCACTTATGCCAACTCCTGCTTCATTATATCCAACTGCACCATGAAGTTTTGTGTGAGAATTCGCTATAGTTGTATAACGCATGGAATTTTCTGGAAGTGGATATTTAAAATCATTAGCACCATCATGGGCTTTTGAACTATGAACTCCTGTTTGCCCAACTTTTTTTGGATGTATTAAAAATACTTGTGCTTTTATGGCTTTGCTATCAGCACTTCTTGCTACCAGAAGTGAACCATCTTTTGAGGCTTTTTCACCAACTAAAATTGTGGTGCAAGCTATTGCTGATGAACTTAATAAAGCAACTAAAACCGAACTAACAAGAAAAAATTTAGTTTTCATGCTACATTACCTCTTTTCGTAAGTAAATTTTTTGTATTATAACTAAAAAAATAATATTAGATTATAAATTTAATATAAAATCAAGAATATTTTTGTTTTTTAAATTTAGATTATTTAAGTATTATACGAAATAAAAAATAGATATAAAAAGGTTTAATAAATGAAAGATATATTTTTATGTTCAATTTCTAATGTAAGTAGTGGAAATTGTAGCGAGGATTGTGGATATTGTATGCAAAGTGCTCACAATGATTTGGATATAAAAACATATAAATTTAAAGATAAAGATGAGGTTTTAAAAGAAGCAAAATTTCTTAAATCATATGGTGCTCTTGGATTTTGTTTAGTTACCTCAGGAAGAGGACTTGATAGCAATAAATGCGAATACATAGCCTCTCTTGCTAGTATTATAAGTAAAGAAATCCCATCTTTGCATATCATAGCTTGCTGTGGAAGAGCTGACAGGCAATCTCTTTCTTATCTTAAGCAAAATGGCGTGGCAAGTTATAATCATAATCTTGAGACCGCAAAAAGTCATTTTAGTAAAATTTGCACAACACACACTTGGGAAGAGAGATATGAGACAAATGAAAATGTAGCTAGCGTAGGTCTTGGAATTTGTAGCGGCGGTATTTTTGGGCTGGGTGAGAGTAAAGAACAAAGACATGAGTTTTTAAAACAAGTCGCAAGTATTAAGCCTCACACTGTGCCTATAAATTTTTTTATAAATGCAAAAGGTCTTAAGATTAATCAGCCAACAATGAGTAGAGAGGAGGCTTTAGAGTGTGTAAAGCTTGCTAAACAATATCTTCCAAATGCTCGTTTAATGATAGCAGGAGGCAGAGAAACTGTATTTGGCGATAATCAAAAAGAACTTTTTGAGTGTGGTATAAATGCAGTTGTATTGGGAGATTATCTCATAGCAAAAGGAAATACGCCTGCAACTGAGGTTGAAAAAATTAGAAGTTATGGATATGATATAGCAAAAACATGTCATTAATATTGTAGCTTTTTGGCTACAATATCAGTCTTTTTTCAAGAAAAGTTCTTTAAATCTTTTGTTTGCAAACTCTTCTATATCTTGTTGTAATTTTCTATAATTCTGTATAAGCTCAAATGCTTTTGGTTTTAGTTTAGTTCCAGCGTCATCGCCACCACCTTGTTTTGTTTCAAAAAGTTCATCTTTGAAATTTGTTTCTAAAATTTTAAGGTGATTCCAACATTTTTTATAATTCATGCCTAAAATTTCAGATGCTTTTTTTATACTTCCAGTTTGTTCTATAACATCTAAAACTTCAGTCTTTCCTTTGCCAAAAAGCAGTTCACCTTTAGAATTTTCAATCCAAATTTTTGTTTTTATTTTCATAGATTTACCCTTTTTTTCTTTGAAACAACCAAGCTCACAATATTTTACATCTATCTTAAAGTCTTTTAGAGCAGAGCGAACTTTTTTAAGACTAATCCCACTAGCACAGGCTCTAGCATCTTTGCAAAAAATTCTATTTTTATCATCTAAAAAAGGCTTTAATTTTTCTAGCACTTCTGCGCTGCCATTTTGCATTTCAAGTTTTCCAAACTGACCTAAATCGCAGTTATCTATCCTTATGTTTAGTTCATTTGCTACGCTAGAAACATCTTTTGGTTCAATTTTTGTTTTTGTTGCTATTTTAAAAGCAGTTGCGCAATTTAATCTACCGCTATCATTTAAAGAAGTTTTTATAAGCTCAGCTATATCTTCACGCATAAATTCTCTCTTCAGCACTATAAACATTGATATTTTCGCCTCTTGCAAAGCCGCATAATGTTAGATTAAATTTCCTTGCTATCATAACCCCAAGACAAGTTGGAGCGGTTCGTGAAACGAGAAGTGGAATTTGATGCATTACTGCTTTAGCAACCATTTCTGAGCTTAGCCTTCCGCTTACCATAAGAAATGTTTTTGTTAAATCAACACCAGCAAGTCTAGCTTTTCCTATGGCTTTATCTATAGTGTTGTGTTGAGCTATATCTTCTCCTATGAAGAAGGTGTTTTCATCTACAAAAAGTTTTGCAGTATGAACACATCCTGTTTTTTCATAAAGTTCACATTGTGTGTAAAATTTACTCATTTGATCAAGCACTAAGTGTTTATTAAATTTGATATCATTTTGAATAATTTTGGCATTTATAGCATCTGGATCAATGTTTGCAGTATTGCTTCTACCACATCCACTTATAACAACACCTTCGGCATTTAACCTTTTTAAACTATCTTCATTTATATTTGCTTTTATTGATATTTTCATACCATCTTCAAGTTCGTTAATTTCTTTTATGTCTTTAATATTAGATATGATATCTTCGCTCATAAGATATCCAATAGCTAATGCTTTTTGATCAACTGGAGTTGCCATAACAGAGCCTACTTTTTTATCATTTACTAAAATTTCTAGTTTTATTTCTCTAACTAAAGTATCATTACAAATAAAACTTTCACTCTCTTTATATTTAGTAATCTGTGTGCTAAAAAGTGGCTCCATTAAACTTTCTCCTTACGCTAGATTTTTATATTGGTTTTCAAAAGTTGATTTTTGAATTTGTCCTTTTCTTACTAACTCTTGATACCAATAGTGATGAAGTATATAAACTTCTTCTTCTTCTTTGTATCCTGTTATGATAGAGTGTATTGAGCCTTTTATAGCAAAAACAGCCATATAGATATGAACTAATAAAAATACGGCACAAGCAGCTCCTAAAATATTATGAATAATAGCAGATAATCTTAAAATTTCTATTTGACTCATTCCCATAATTTCTCTTAATGAAGAGATATTATAATCAAGATAAAACATACTTGCACCTGTTAATATCATGAAAAAACCACCAACAGTAGCGACCCAAAACCAAGCTTTTTGACCAGCATTAAATTTGCCAGCTGGTATTGGCTGCTTGTTTTTTGAAAGATATCCACCAACCATAAACATCCATTTGATATCATAAGTTGCAGGTAGCATTCTTACAAACCAAAATAAAAACATTGGTATAAGTGAGATTGTAAAAATTATCGTAGCTAACCCGTGTAAATTTTTACACAATCTTACAAAAAATCCTCCACCAAATTCATCTCCAAACATTATTATAAGTCCTGTTGGAACTAAAATAACCCAAGCAACAGCAGCAAGAAGATGAATTAATCTTTCTATGCTATTAAAAGCATATATTTTGCCATGATGATGAGAAAATATTTTTGGACCAACTATTGCATAATGCCCCACAAAAGCTAAAATAACAGCTATTATTGCACCAGCAGCAAGCCAAGCAAAATAACCATTGCTTTGCCAATTAACAAAAAAAGACGCAAATCCATTGTAATAGCTATCAATGTTTTGTATACGACCTTCAGCCCAAACTGGACTATCGTGTTGAAGCTTTTCTAAAAACTCATTTCCAAATGCAAAACACGAAAAACTAAATAAAAAAAGTAATTTTTTCATAGAATTCCTTTAAATTTTAATATCATAAACTTGTACTATAAATAGTTTTAAACTATTATAGCACAGTTTGTTTAAAAAATATTTTCTTTAGGAGTTCCTAGTTCTCCATTTTGACTTTTTCTCTCTGCTACTCTTGCTCTATATATAGCGTCTACTTCTTCGCTATTGCCGACAAGTAGAGCTTTTGTAGAGCACATTGCGGCACAAACAGGAACTTTTCCTTCAGAAATTCTATTTTGACCATACATATGTCTTTCTTCTTCTGAGTTTGTTGGTTTTGGACCACCGGCACACATTGTACATTTATCCATTGCACCTTTTGCACCAAAAATTCCACTTTTTGGAAATTGTGGCGCACCAAACGGACACGCATATAAGCAGTATCCACATCCAATGCATATGTCTTTATCGTGTAAAACTATAGCATCTTCTCTTATATAAAAACAATCAACAGGACAAACTTGTGCACAAGGTGCATCAGAGCAGTGCATACAAGCAATGGTGCTTGATACCTCTTTACCTGGAATTCCTTCGTTTAAAGTTATAACTCTTCTTCTTCTAATTCCAAGTGGCAACTCATGTGCATCATCGCAAGCAACAGAGCAACCATTGCAGTCTATACATCTATCTAAATCACATAAAAATTTCATTCTTATAGCTGACATGTTTTGCTCCTTAAGCTTTTTCTATGCGGCATAAACCGCCTTTTGTTTCTGGAATTTGACATGATATATCATATCCATAGTTTGTAACGGTATTTGCACTCTCTCCGCTTGCATAAGGCGCTGTTCCTGCTGGAAAATTCTTAGTCATATCAACACCTTGCATAATTCCAGTAAAGTGGAAAGGCAAGAATATACTTTTTTCATTTACAGCGTGTGTAAATCTTGCTTTTACTTTTATCCAAGTACCTTCTGGGCTATGAATTTTCATCATAGAGCCATCTTTTATATCATATTTTGCTGCAAGAGCTGGATTTATATCACAAAACATCTCTGGGGTTAATCTAGTTAAATACATACTAGCCCTATTTTCCATACCTGCACCATTTAGATTTACAAGCCTAGCTGTGATTAAATTTATAGGAAATTCCTTACTATAATTTTTAGCTGATTGAATGGATTTAAATCTAGTAAATACTCTGTATTGATTTTCTTGATCTTCAAAAGTTGGATACTTCTCTACTAAATCTTGTCTTGGTGAATGGAGAGGTTCTCTATGAAGTGGAATTTGATCAACAAAATTCCAAGCTATAGCTCTAGCTTTAGCATTGCCATAAGGTGCTATCTCTTTTTCAAGGCATTTTTGAGCAATTATATTACTAGCATCTGTTGACCAGCTATTACCCATCTTAGCTTTTTCTTCTTCGCTTAGAGTAATTCCTAAAACTTTTTCTATGTTTTCTTTAGTAATTTGTGGATATCCCCCATTTATACTAGAATCAACTGGTGCAGACCCTTCTTCTGCAAGTAAATTTTTACCATCTCTTATATGTCCAAATCTTGCTCTAAATCCCATACCGCCCTTACTTACAGGTAAATTTATATTATATAAATTTGGACTTCCTGGATGTTTTTCGCTCCAACATGGCCAAGGTAGACCATAATATTCGTTTTCAAATTCACCACTTCCTTTTAGTGTAATTTGGTCAAATTTATCCCAGTTATCTGTGTGTTTTTTAAGTCTTTCTGGAGTCCATCCTGTGTAACCGATACTTTTAAGAGTGTTTGCTATCTCTCTTGTAGCAGCTTCTGGCCAGTTTATATTACCATTATCATCTCTTATAGTTTTTGTATATTCGTCGTAAAAGCCAATTCTTTTTGCAAGTTCAAATAAAATTTCTTGATCGGGTTTGCATTCATATAATGGTTCAACTACTTGATATCTCCATTGGCCACTTCTATTTGTTGCAACAACTGATCCTGATGTTTCAAACTGTGTTGCTGTTGGAAGCAAGAAAATATTATCTTTTTTATCCGTTATTATACCAGCTTCGTTTACAAATGGGTCTGCTAGTACTAACAAATCAAGATTATCAAGACCTTCTTTTACTTTAGCTTGTTGTGCAGTTGAAGTTATACCATTTCCTAGCACAACCAATGCTTTTAAGCTTGTTCCAGCATTATCTATAGGATCGTTTCCGTCTTTACCATTTAAAACCCCAGCCCACCATCTAGCAAGTGTAAAGCCTTTTTTATACATCATATCTTCATTTATGAATCTACTTTTCATCCATTCATGACTTACACCCCATTGGTTGCTAAACCATTTCCATGAAGTTTCGTTAAGATCATAATACCCTGGTAAATTTTCACTCAAACATCCCATATCAGAAGCACCTTGAACATTATCGTGCCCTCTTAATATATTTGTTCCTCCGCCTTCAACACCAACATTTCCAAGAACTAATTGCAAGATTGGAGCCATTCTTGTGTTTGATGTGCCTATTGTGTGCTGAGTTAAGCCCATAGCCCAAATGAGTGTTCCAGGTCTATTTTGTGCATAAACTTTAGCAATTTCTTCTAAAATTTCTTTTTTTACACTAGTTACATCTTCAACAACTTCAGGAGTCCATTTTTTAGCTTCTTCTATAATTGCTTCCATTCCATAAGTTCTTTTTTCTATATACTCTTTATCTTCCCATCCATTTTTGAAAATAATGTTAAGCATACCATATATAAATGCTATATCGGTTCCTGGTCTAATTTGTGCAAAATAATCAGCCTTAGCAGCAGTATGTGTAAATCTAGGATCTACAACTATTAGTTTTGCACCTTTTTGTTTAGCAAGTAAAAAGTGTCTAAAACCAACAGGATGATTTACAGCAGGATTTGCTCCAAATATAATTATAGCTTTACTTTTTTGTATATCTCCAAGGTGATTTGTCATAGCGCCATAACCCCAAGTATTCGCCACACCGGCGACTGTTGCACTATGTCAAATTCTAGCTTGATGATCTATATTATTTGTTCCATAAAATGCTGCAAATTTTCGTATATAATACGCTTGCTCATTACTAGTTTTTGCAGAGCCTAAAAACATAGCTTGTTCTGGATTTTCTTCTCTTAGAGCTTTTAGCTTTGCTCCTATTTTATCAAAAGCTTCTTCGTAGCTTATTCTTTTCCATTCTCCATTAACTTTTTCCATAGGGTATTTTAATCTAACAGATGATCTAACCATATCAACCATGTCAGATCCTTTGCAACAATGCCCTCCAGCACTGATTGGGTGATCTTGAGCTACTTCTTGTCTTACCCAAACACCATCTTGAACTTCTGCTATAACACCGCATCCAACAGAACATGCTGTGCATACTGACTTAACAAGTTTTGAGTTTGGAAACGGGTTTTTCATCTCTTCTTGTGTGGCTTTTCTTGTAACATCGGCTAGACTTAATGTGCCAAGTCCTACGCTACTAGAAAGTGCTGCCATTTTAAGAAAAGATCTACGACCTATCTTATTATGACTTATTGACATATTTTTATCCTTTCTTAATGTGCTTGTTTATAATAAAATTCCCAAGTAGGGTTTTTTTGATATAAAACTTCGGTTTTTTTACCGCTATCTTTTTTAATATCTTCAAGTTTAACGGCTAAAGCTGGAACGCTTGCAACTGTAATACCACTAGCTACCATGGCTGCGTTTTTTAAAAAATCACGCCTTTTTTCTTTCATTTTCTTTCTCCTTATTTTTTCTAGCTTTATTAACTTCTCTTCTTATCATTTCAGATCTTGAAAGGTCATTGCTAACTTGTTTATGTTTTTGCGTATCAGGTTTGCTTTGGACAAAATAAGCTCTTTCAAACTCAACAAAATTAGCCATTATAATCGCGATATCTTTGTATATAGATGCTTTTGGATGAGTTAATATAGAGTTTATAAACTCATCTATAAAAGGATTTATGTAATTTACAAAAAGTTCTTCGCAAAGATGTTCAAATTTATCGCCATTTTGTATATTTTGAGATATCATATATCCCATTAGTGTGAAAATAAAACCAAAACTATCTTCACTTTCTTTAAATTTATCCTTATCTTTTCTTATATCTGTTTGTGCTGTTATCTTTTTGATTTTCACACAAGCTTCGCCTATCTCTCTACCTTCATCAAAATAACTGATAGTGGTTCTAAGTGGTTTTGGTGGGGTATGGAAAATGTTATCATACTCAGATATTATTTTTTCAAGATTGCCATCAAAGCTCATTAATAATCTATTAGCAGCGTACAAACTCTCATCATCGAGCGGATTTTGGCAAATGAGAAGAAGTTTTTCTTTTACGCCATCAAATCTATCATTTTTTGTAGTAAAAATAAATAGTTTTGAAAATAGCGAATAATATAACCCTCTAGCCAAATTTAAGTTTTCCACTTTTTATTTACCCTTATAAATTTAATTCATCGTATGGAATTTACTACAAATTTGTTTAATTAGATGTGATTTAAAATTTCTAGTTTTTATTATTAAAATTAGCTTAAATATGCTATTTTAGAATATTTATAAAAGCACCAATGTGTCAGTTTATCAGCAAATATGAAAAATATAAAAAATGGATTAAATTTAAAATTTAAAAATAATAATTAAAGATTAAATTTATAAATCATATCCTGAATTTATAAATTTATAAGCAATATATAAGCAAAATTTAATAATAAATACTCTTTTAATATTAAAAATTTGCTAGTTTCTGTTTTTATACTCTTCATATCCAAAAAATTTAGAAGATATAACATCTCCATTTTTATCTACTAAATGCAAATCAGGAAGTTTTATTCCGTTAAATGTAGTATTTTTTACTATTGTATAATGAATTTGGTCTTCGAAAATTATTTTATCGCCTATTTTTAAAGGTAAATCAAATTTATATTCAGAATTTCCTGCATCTTGTCCGATGATATCACCTGCAAGACAAGTGTTTCCACCAAATCTATATATAAATTTACCATTTTTACTCTCATTTCTAACATCTGGACGATATGGCATGATAATAGTATCTGGCATATGAGCTTCAGCTGAAGTATCAAGGATAGCTATATTTGTTTCATTTTCTACTATATCAAGGATTGAACTTACTAAGTATCCTGTTTGCCATCCAACTGCTTCCCCTGGTTCTAAATAAACCTCAACACCGTATTTTTGTCTAAATTTGGTTATTAAATTTATTAAAAGTTCTGTGTTGTAGCCATTTTTTGTGATATGATGTCCGCCACCAAAATTTACAAATTTAACCTTTTTTATAAATTCTCCAAATTTTCCTTCAAATTCATTCAAAACTATTTCTAAGCTCTCGCTACTTTCTTCACAGAGTGCGTGAAAATGAAATCCTTCTATATCATCTAAAAATGTGGCGTCTTTTTGCATGGCTAAAAGCAAATTTGCTTTTGTCATACCAAGGCGGCTAAATCTTGAGCAAGGATTATAACTATCAGTTGGTGAAAATGAAGTTTCTGGATTTAGCCTTATTGCGGTATGAACTGAGTTTTTCAAGGCTTTTGTTTTAAATTTAAGCACTTGATTGAAGCTATTAAAAACTATATGATTTGAGATATTTAGTATCTCATCTATATCCTCATCTTTAAAGGCTGGAGAATAGGTGTGAATTTCGCCATTTTTTATAAATTCTTTAGCATATTTTGCTTCGTGTAATCCACTACAAGTAACGCCATTTAGGTATTTATCAATATATGGCATTGCTAGAGAAAAAGCAAAACCTTTCAATGCACAAAGCACTTTTGCTCCACTTTTTTGTGAGATTTCATTTAGAATTTGTAAATTTGATATCAGTTTTTCCTCTTCGCACACATAAGCTGGGGTTTTTATCTCATCTATAGTCATTTAATAGCCTTTAAATTTGAAGTATTTTTTGAAATTATTGCTTTTTAAGGCTTTGATATTACTTAGAAATAAAAAAACCTGTATTTTATAAATAAAAATTTATATTTGGATTTTTTTTATATAATATCCAAACAAAGGTTTAAAATGATAGTAATTCATGCAAGAGGTAACGAAAATATAGGCATAGGCAATCTTTCGAGATGTTTTGAGTTGCTTAAATTTCTTTGCGATAAGCACGAAGTTACAGCTATTTTTGAATGTAGCGAGGAGCTTTTTACAAGATATAAGCATAAAAATAGCCTTAGAAGTAAAAATTTAGACAACTCATTAAAAATTATAAAAGGCATAAAACCGCAAATTTATATATGTGATTTACTAGATGCAAATAAAAAATTAAGCGATATTTTACGCTTAGAATGTGGTGTAAAAAAGATTATTCATTTCAATAGCATTGAGTTTGGTTTTGAGCCTGATATACTTGTTGTGATGGATGGATTTGATTATGAGATTAAAAAAGGAAATTATGAAATTTATCGTGGTTTTGAGTATTATATAATCTCGCAAGATTTACTAAAATATCGTAAAAAAAATACAAATTTGCAAAGTATAAAAAATGTTTTAATTAGTTTTGGAGGAGCTGACCCTGCAAATTTTAGTGAATATTTTGCAAATGTTATAAACGATGATAAGTATAATTACACCATAGTTTTAGGCCCAGCGATGAGTGAAAATAGAAAAGAAGCGATAGCAAAAATCAAAAAACCAAATATTACTTATGTTAATAGCCCAAAAAATCTTATAAATTTGCTTTTACAAAATGATATTTTAGTAACTCTTGGTGGAATGAGCACATATGAGGCGATGATGCTTGGTGTGCCTGTTTGTGGAGTTAGGTGGAGCTATCTTGCGTATTGTGTGGAAAATTTCGCCAAACTTGGTATGATAAATGATCTTTTTGATATAAATAGTGCTTATGATAATTTAATAAATTTAAAAATTGCCGATGTAAATGAAAAATGTGCTTATGCTTATAAACTTATAGATGGCAGTGCGTTAAAAAATATAGAAAGTATTATAACAAAGGATAAAATTTGATAAATATAAATGGTAAAGTGATATCAAACGATGCCCCAGCTTTCATTGTAGCTGAAATTGGTGCAAACCACAACGGCGATATATCTTTGGCAAAAGAAAGCATTGATGCGGCTTATGAGTGTGGGGTTGATGCTGTTAAATTTCAGACCTACACAACCGAAGAGCTTCTTTCAAATAAAGATATGCAATACACTTACAAATACGGCAAAAATGAGCACACTACGCAAACACTAAAAGAGATGTTTGATATGGTAACATTTAAGAGAGAATTTCATAAAGAAATTTATGATTATGCGGCTAAAAAAGATCTTATCTGCTTTTCTACGCCTTTTAGCTTAGAGGGTGTTGAGTTTTTAGAAAAACTAAATAACCCGATTTATAAAATCGCATCTTCTGATGTAAATTATGTAGATATGCTTGAATTTGTAGCTAAGCTTAAAAAGCCCGTTTTTCTTTCAACCGGCAAATGCACACTTGCTGAAATGGATATGGCAATAAATTTGCTTGAAGAAAATGGCACACAAGATCTATGTTTGCTTCATTGCGTGGCGAATTATCCATCAAAAATGAAAGATATGAATCTAAATGTCATAAAAACTTTAAAACAGATGTATCCTGAGCATGTCATAGGCTTTTCAGATCACTCTCTTGGCATAACTGCAACGCTTGGAGCTATTTGTTTTGGTGCAAAAATCATAGAAAAACATTTTACGATAGATAAAAATTTAAAAGGACCAGATCATTGGTTTAGTATGGATCCAGCGGATATGAAAAATATAGTAAATGAGGTTAGAAATTTAGAAGTTGCTTTTGGAAATCAAAGAAAGATTTTACCTCAAAATGAAATATCTGAAAAACACTGGGCAACTAGATCTTTGCACACAAAAAAAGATTTAAAAGCAGGGGAGATAATCAAAGAAGAAGATATTGATATGCTTCGTCCAGGTTATGGTATATCTCCATTTGATAAGCATAAAGTTATAGGACTTAAACTAAGCAAAGACATAAAAAAAGGCGAGGTTTTAGAGTGGAAACATCTACAATTTTAAAGTTATTTTTTATTTTAATTCATTAAATAATTTAATCTGCAAGAGTTAAATTTAATTTTAAAATATTTAAGTTTATAGTCTTTGTTTTTTATATCTACGATTTATGCGAATTTCTTGTTTTAAATTTATTTGGGTTGGAATTTTATGTTTTTCAAGATTATTTTTACATATATCTATAATATCTTTTTTTGTTATATTTTCATCAGCTATAATATCAACACAAAGCATTTGACCTGTTATTAATGATTCTTTCCCGTAAGCAACAACATCTTTTATGCCTATAAGTTTCATTATAGTATTTTCTATCTCGGATGGTAAAACTTTATTTCCTCCTATATTTATCACCTCTTTTTTTCTGCCTATTATTTGTAAATATTTACCACTTTTTACAACTATATCACCTGTTTTAAACCAACCATTTTCTAGCTTTTCATCAGTATTTAAGTAGCCTAAAATTTGGGTATTTGTTTTTAAATACAGTTCATTATCAATGATTTTATATGATACATTTTTATCATCTATTTTTATAAAAAGAGAATCATTTGATAAGTTTTTCGTACTAAAACTTCCTGTTTCGCTTGTTCCAAATTTCTGAAATATTTTAACATCTTTAAAAGTTAAATTTACTCTTTTTAATAACTCTTCGCTCATTGTTTCTGCACCATATGTTATAATTTTTAGTGATGATATATTATGTTTTGGTATTTCTCCGCTTAAGATAAGTAAATTTAGCATAGTTGGTGTTGTTGGAATGATGTTAACTTTGTATTTTTCAACACATTTTAAAATTTCTTTTGGAGTTAAATTTTGTGCTATACTTATGCTTGCGCCTTCAAATAAAGTTCTTAAAATGCAGTCTATACCGCCTATATGATCTATAAAAAGCAAAAGCAAAAGATTGTATGATTTTTCATTTTTATTATAAAAATTCTCTATCATATTGTCAAAATCATGAAGCATTGATTTAGCTTTTCCGGTTGTTGCACTTGAGTATAAAATAAGTCCAGATCTGTTTTTTGATTGCAAATTTTGTATAAGCTGATGTGTATTTTGGTTATCTAATGTTTTTATATTATTTTTTGTAATGATAAATTTAGCAAACTCAAGCTTGTTTTCATCGTATTCTATCATGGGTAAAATTATGCTTTTTCTTAAACTTAAAGCAAAAATTATAGCGATAAAATCGCTACTTGGAGCTAAATTTACAGCTACAACTTCATTTGATAAATTTGCAAATTTATCATAATAAAATCTTATTTTATTTATTAAGTCCGAGTAAGTGTATAAATTGTCTTTTTCGTAAATCGCTATTTTATTATCAAATTTAGAAAATTTATCAAACAAATCAACCATTTATGCCACCAAGATATAAGCATTGCCCTGTTATAAAGTCGCTTTTTTCATTTATGAAAAAATCTATCGCATTTGAAACATCGCTAAATTCGCCATATCTTTTGATAGCTTGTCTGTTTATTAGAGAGTTCATTTTTTTTTCATCTACACCTTTTATAAGATCTGTTTTTATAGGAGTTGGGGCAATGCAGTTTATGGTTATACTAAAAGGAGCTAGTTCATAGGATGCAATTTGACTAAAATTAACAATAGCAGCTTTACTAGCAGCATAAATACTTTCGCCTTGTAATCTTAAAGGAGTGGCAACTGTTGCAAAATTTACAATTCGAAAGTGTGGATTTTGCATTTTTTTAGATGTTAAACTCATTACTTTTGCGACTTCTCTAAGTAGTAAAAAAGTTCCTTTGAAATTTACATTAAAAATATTTTCAACACTTTTAAGTGGTGTCAATAAAATTGGATTCATAGAAGCAATTCCGGCATTATTAAGCAAAATATCTATATGTTTAAATTCTTTTTGAATGTTTTTTATCATAGAAATTACAGCTTTTTCGTCGCTTATGTCGAGTTCAAAATGCCTGTAATTTTTGTGTGTTATACTTGAATTTGCTCTTGCACATCCACAAACTATAAAATTTCTTTCTAAATAATACTGAGATAAATATTTTCCTATACCACGGCTTGTTCCGCTAATTACCATTACTTTCATCTATTTCCTCGCATATAAATTTGCTTAAGCTTTTGACATTTAAAAAAGGCGAGTTTTTCATGCTCATAGCTTTTTCATTTGCTAAAGTTATATTTATGTCAAATTTATCTGAAATTTCACTTTCTATTGCACTTATAAGTGCAACAAGACCCAAAGAATCTAAAGCCCCATTTTCACCAAAAATTTGAGTATTTTCATCTACTTTTAGAGTTAAATCGGTATAATTTTGCACTGTTTCATCAAGGCATTTTATAACTATATCTGAAATTTTTTTATTCATATATATCTCCATCTAGTTTTATTTTAGTTTTTAGAGTATCGACAAATTTGAGTAATTTTTTAGTTTTATGATCTTGCCATTCATCTTTTGTAAGGCTAAATTTTATCATATCTTGGTCTTTATAAATTTTATAAAAGCCAAAGTTTGTTGTAAATTTAATGGAGTTTTCATTATTTGGTTTTACATATGAATAAAGTTTGTCAAAACGCAAAAAGATGAAATTTAAAAATTCATAAACACATACAACTTTTATAAAAGGATTTGTATCTTTATCGAAAAATACACCCCAACTAAACTTATTTTCATTGATGGTATAATTTAATCCACCGATGATTTTTCCATCTAAAAAAACAGCAAAATACTGAGCATTTATAAGATTTTTAATCCAGTTTAAATGCTCTGCTTTTTGTATAATTTTTGTATCAAAAGATGAATTTCTAATGTAGTCTTGATTTCTTAAATTTAGTAATTCATCTGTCTCATAATCAAGTAAATTTTTATAATTTTTAAAAGTTATTTGCAAAAATTAATCCTTAGCTATAATTATTTAGGTAATTATATGTAATCCCTTTCAAGTCCTAAAATTTCATATGTTTTTTCATAAAATTTGTCTTGTTTTTCTTTTAAAATATCTAAAATTTTAGTTGTGTTTTGCGAAATTTGCTCTTTGTTTTTCAAAATATACTCAAATTTCTCATCAAATTTAGCCAAAAATTCACTCTCATTTAAATCAACGTTAAAATCCTTCATCTCAAAAAGCTCCAACGCTCCGGCATTTTTGTGCATATAATACTCGCTGTAAGTTAGGCTAATAACTGGTACTTTTTCGCCCATTGCAAAAATTATAGGGTGATGCTTCATACTAACGCAAAGTTGAGAGTTTTTAATAACTGATCGAATTGTTTTAAAATTAAAATTGTATTTGAAAATTTGCACTTTTTCATTTGGATATTTTTGTAAATAATCCTTCATCGCAATCTCATCAGCATTTGGTGTCATCGGTATAAAAACGATATTAAAATCAGTTTTTGAAATGATTTTATTGATTATATCATTTACGCATTTTAGGTATTTTTCTTTGTCTTTATCGTCATTTAGCCCCCAGTAGTGGATGTTAAAAGCTATATAAGAGCCAAATTTGTTTTCGTAAGCTTCATCGCATTCGCAAAAAAGTGCGTCATCGCAGGTATATATCGCGTCATTAACGCCGATTTTTGCAAGTTCTTTAATTGAAGAGCTTGGATCTCTTGTTGAGATTAAATCTACTTTACTAAAAGCTTTTTTGGCTAAATATGCGTTAAATTTGTTTTTCCAAATGCCGATTGTTTGACCTGAAAGAACCACTTTTATATCAAAAACTTTAGCAATTAAGATCATTAAAATTCCATCATAAAGCCTTGAAAGCGTATCGCCAGTTAAATATCCTCCACCTGAGAAAAACAATAAATCGCAGTTTTTTAGCTCGTTTAACAAAGCTGCTTTTTTAGCATTTATAAAAAATGTAGGAAGTTCGGCTCTTACTAAAAATGCATTTATATAAATTAACACGAAATTTAGCCAAAAATGAGCCTTTTCGCCAAAAGTTTTTAGATCATACATGCTTGATTGATTGTGATCAAAAAACGCTTCCCTAGGCGAATCAAAAAGCGTTTTATGCTCGTGGTTTGTTAAAGTGTGCATTCTATTGTGAGTGCCAACGATTTTTATATAATTTGGAAAAAAGCTTTGTAGATTTTTAAGAGTTGTGTTAAGCTGGGCTTCATCTCCAGTGTTTGAATACCCGTATCCGCCGACAATAAAAATTCTTTGCATAGGAAAATACCTATCGTAAGAAAAAACTTTTAGCAGTTTTTCAGGCACCAAAGCATTTAGTAAATTTGATATCGCTTCAAATACGCGTGTAGCATAAAATGTCGTTTTAAAGCCAAATTTAGCAAACAAATGCGATGAAATTTTGCTTATTAGATACTTTTTAAAATACCCTTGAGCGATATTTTTTATGCTAAATGGTTTTTGTGTGGTTCTATAAGTTATTTGTCTGTATTTAAAAAGTGCGGTATCTCTTTGCATACGAACTACAATGTTATAATCAATTTTTTCTTTATAAATGTTATCACAATTTAGAAAAATTTCTTCTAAATTTTTATTTTTGAAAAATATCACATTATGCCCAAGCGGACTTTGTTTGCTCCATCTTCCCCAAGCATCTTTTGTGCAAATATCAGCTTCATTTCCCCAAAAATCAGCACATTTAAAACAGATGTTTAGCGAAAAATAGTATCCACGCCAAGCTTGTATAAATCCATTTGCGTAGTGGATCTCTTCACTAATTGTTTTTTTTAAGCCATCTTTAAGCGTATAAAAATGCTGGCGAAAGTGATCAGCGTCTGGGATATTGTTTTTTGAGCGGAAATTTATAAAAAACGGCGTTTTATCATCAACTTTTTCATGTGCTGCGATATAATCCCCCATAGCTCCGCTTACATTATGAGAACAAGCCAAAGCTGCGGTGTAAATCGTGTTTTGCTTATAAAGCGGGTTTTTGCTAAAAAGTTTTTTCATACCACGCACAACGCAAGGAACGCCGATAACTAAAATTTTCTCATTTTTATTTTGGAAAAATTTCAACACTTTTTCAAAAGAGATAGGAAAATAAAACGAACCTCTTTTTTTGTCGATTTCATCTAAACTTGAGCTAATGCTTGCTTCAAAATGCTCTTCGCCGATTTTGCCTTCTTTGTAGTTTGCATGAATTACATAATTTATCACGCCGCGTTTCATCATTTCTTTTGCAAGTGCGTTTAAAGCACCGCCACTTGGGCTTAAAGCACGATTTTTAGCGTCTAAATCATATGCAATGTAAGTTTGCTTAGAATTTCCGTAAGTAAAGGGATTGTGGTGATTTAACGCTTTTTGAATGCCTTTATTTATCTCATTTTTAGTATGCGGACAATACGCAACGCAAATTTTGCATTTCGTGCAGTTTTCATTTATGCGTGGTTCATGTCTTTTAAATTTGCTATAAATCATATTTATAGCATTGTGTGGACATACAGCTTCGCAAATTCCACAACCAACACAATTATCATAAGATAGTGTGCTATCATATACATTGAATTCTTTTTTCATTTACTGCCTTTTGTAACAAATTGCAATCAAGTTGTTTTTCTCATCAACTTTTGTTGAAATATCGCTAAAACCGACATATTTTAGCATCATTGTAATTCTTTTTTGCGTATAACCGCACTTATGAACATCCCAGTAAGTTTGGTTATAGTTCTCTTTTGATGGATCGCACTCTCTTTGCCAACCCCAGCACCCTGCAACAGACCAAATTTCATCTTGAGTTTTGTTTTCAAAATCTTCCCACTCACAGCTTAAAAATTGTTTGCAACGAAGCTCGAAATTTGGCACAATTATATGCAAGACCCCCCCCGTTTTTAATGCTCTAAACCAGTCTTTTAGTGCGTAAATTCCTTCATCTTGTGTTAAATGCTCTAACATATGTCTTGTGTAAATTTCGCTTAAATTTGAGATATGTTTCGAAACTTCCCACGCATTACACGCAAAATCAATGTGGGATAATTTTCTTAAATCGCAGTGAATGTAGCCTTTGACATAATCTTCGCCACAACCTATGTAAATTTTATCTCGGTTTATGTAATTTGTTAAAAAACTTATGTGTAAATTTGTGGCATTCATAAAAGCTTTTTTAGCGTGATTTAATGTGTAAAAAACTGCGTAATTTTTGGGATTTTTCATATAATCAAAAAGCGTGAAAATTTCCAAATTTGAGTTATTTTGGCTAAAAAATAGCAAATTTGATAAAATTTTATCTCCGCCAAGCTCGTAGCTAAAAAGCACTTCGTTTGTTTCGTCGATATTTAGCGATAAAATTTGATGATAAATTTGTTCGCAGTAGTTTCCGCTTATAACAATTAGCGAATTTTTCACATTACAAAGCATTTTTGGCGAAAGTGCGTTTATGCCTTTACGAGATAGGGTTTCGTAGTTATTATCGATAAATGCTTTTGGGTTTTTGTTTAGCTCATTTAAAATTTGACGCGATGAGTTTGAATGCCCCCACATAAAAATATCTTTGTTTGAATTGCTTAAAATCTCGAGTAATTCGGCGTTTTTTAACATTTTCATTTTATATCCTTTAAGTAATCTTGTTTGAAAATTTTCTCTAAATAATCTTTGAGTTTAATATCAATGATTCGTGCGATTTTATCTTTATCGTTGATATTTGCGTTTAAATTTTGCATAAAATATGTGATAAATTTTTTGATATAAAGCTTTTGGTTATCATTTAATTCGCTTGGAATGCTAAGTTTGGCTATATCTTTACAAACCACGCAACAGCTTTCATAATCAGCTTTTCCAAAAAGCACGACAGGTTTTAAATGCATTAAAGCTTCAAAGCCAACGCCTGAGTTTATCGTAAAAACTGTACTTGCGTTTTTTATAAGCTGATGAATCGAAGCAGTTGTGATAAAAACATGCTTTAAGCTTGAAATTTTGCTAAAAAGCTTATCTACATTTTTATCGTGGCAGCGTGGGTGCCTTTTAATAACCAAATTTAAGCCATTTTGCTGCGTAAATTTAACTAGCTTTTTAACTAAATCAATGGGCTCAAAATAGCTAAGTTGCATAACTGCGTCATCTGTTGTTTGCATAGCTAAAAATAGATATTTTTTAGGTAAATTTAACTTTTGTGGTGCGGTTTGTTCGTATTTGGATAAATTTTTGGCAGTATATGCTTGATAAATTTTATCAAAATATTCATTTGCTTCGTTTTGATTTATCAAATTTACTTTTTTAGAATCAATATTTGATGAAAATCCACTAAAACCGATATTATCAAAAAACATAATATCGTGAAAATAGCCTTCTTTGTATCGTAAAATGTTTGCAGTTTTTTTGCCAATTGAGTGATAAGATATCAAAAAGTCGTATTTGCCTGCTTTTCGTGGTGCAAAATACCACTGGTTGTTGTGTTTTGTAGAAGTTGTGAGTATAGGCACATTATACCAAGCAATTGCGTCAAAAATCGCTGTAGCCATCGAAAACTGCGGATTATTTTTTTCAAATTTGGCTCTATAGTCCATCGTTTCTAGATGAAATTTAAACTTATCGCCAAAAAACCGCTCAAAACAACTTTTATCATACTCAATCGCAAAAATATCAAATTTTAAATCCAAAATTTGTTTAGCAAAATCTTGCATATAAGGACAAAGAAAAATTACGATTTTATGAGATTTTTTAAGCTGTTGTGGCGATATAATTTTTATGTTTTTAAATTTTTTGCTCTGTTTTTTAGGATCGTTATCAAGCACGGCTACTACATTTTTTGATAAATCAAAGCGATTTAAAATATCCATAACTCTTAGCGAAAGCCCCATTATGATGATATTTTTTTGCGTTTTTAATAAATTTAAAAACTCATTTGGATAGTAAAATTTCATAGCAAACTCTCAATTTCTTGTTGCAAAATTTCGCAAGAGCTTTTAGTTAGGTTTTCAAACATAAGCTCTTTTATGCGTTTTCGCTCGTTTTTATAGCTATCAAAGGTTAAATTTGAACTAATCTTATCAAGCAACTCATCAAAAGTATAAGCCTTATCGCCTGGCGAAACCGAAAAATAATCAATACAAACCCCACCTTCACTTAAAACCCACTCATCATAATCATACGCAAAAAATACAATCGGCTTATCTACAAACAAAAAGTCAAAATACATCGAACTATAATCAGCAATCATCATATCACATTGTGGCATTATCGCATAAGCGTCCATATTTGCTGGATAAATTATGATATTTTCAAAACTTTTACCACTAGCTTTGTAAGCATTTAGATCATCACGCAGTTTTTCGGCGATAAATGGGTGCATTTTCATGATAAATTTCACGCCATTTTGTTTGGCAAATTTATCTAGCTTTTCATAATCAAGCGGATTTGCATTAAAGCTGTTTGCTCGGTGCGTTGGGGTATAAATTATGTATTTAAACTCGTGCTTTTTCATCTCATTAAGCAAATTTAAATTAACATTAAAAATATCTGTTTCAAAGCCACGCAAAATGTCATTTCGTGGATATCCTGCGTGAATTATCTTTTTGTAATCATAAATTTTTGAAAAACTATATTCGCTAACAAATGGTGAAGTTGAAAGCACGATTTCGTATTTTAATGCTTTATAATTTGCTAAAATTCCAAGCGTTTCAATCGTGATTCCATGCCAAAGCTGAACGCATTTGCCGATTTTAAGCGCGTTTATAAAAAACGGCACAACTGGCGTTTGATCGATGATTTTTACTTTACATTTTAACGCTAAGCTTACAAACTCTTTACTATCAAGCCAAGTTATGTTAAATCCTGCGTTTTTATACATTTCATAATCTCGTTTATTGTAGGTTGCTAAATGAACCGGGATGTTTGAGTGCTTTAGCATATAAAAATAGAGATATTTTATGTTTAAATCGACAAATGAATAGCCGATAAATAAAATTTCATTTTGCAAATTTGGCCTTTGTTTTGCTAAAAGTTCGCTAGTTTTTACAAAAGGCATTTCAATCGGCTCAGCGTGTAGCTCGTAATTTTTTTTATCATTTAAATGAACGCAAATTAGCTTTTGCTTAGTCACGCTTTGAGTGCAAAAATCATAAATTTCTCGCTCGTGATTTGGTGAGTAAATCACGATATAATCAAACTCTTTAGCTTCATCAAGCGTGATTGAGTTGATATTTGTCAAAGTTTTTTTATTTTTATCGATAAAGCCAAGAATTTGTGCATTTTTGGCTTTTGCATAAGAACTAAATGTTAAAGTTGTATCAGAAAGCGGATAAATGTAGATTTTTTGACCGCTTAAATCATCAAGTTGCATTATCTTTCCTATAAACAAAAAAATGGCAAGTTTTTAGGCTAGGATCGATGAAATTTTTAACAATATCTTCTAAAAGCATAGGATTTGCCTTGATCTCATCTCGTTTTTCATCGCCAAAAATACTAAAAAATTTATTTAAATGATATATATTATAGCCATAATCTCTATAGCTTTTTACAAAATACGGCTCAAAAATTCCTTTTTTATAAAAGCTGTAGTTTCTATAGTAAGCTACATAATTTTTGGATTTATAATCTTCATGGCCGATTATTTTTGTGCTATCTCTACTAAGCAAGACCCCCCCCATATTTAGCAAATTTAAAAGCTTTTTAAACATAGGTTTCACATCAATATCAGGAGAATACATAAACATATCACTAGCAAATACAAAGTCAAATTTATCATCCATTTCAAAAGCATTTTGGCACTTAAATTTCAAATTTGGTAGCGAATTTTCGGCGATATTTTTCTCAATTCTTTGTTTTGAAAAATCAACTCCAGTTACTTCATCAAAAATTTGTGCTAAAAATTTGCTAGTATCGCCATTTCCACAACCAAGTTCAAGGGCGGTTTTTTTAGATTTACAATGCGTGTTTATAATGTTTTTGATAAGTTCGCATTCATAAGGAAAACGAAGCTCACGCATTCTTGTGTCATTTGTGATATATCCGCCATCAGCGTAGTTTTTGTAAGCGTTTTGCCAAAAAGTATTTATGATAAATCGCTCAGCTTCGGTTGTATCTGTCGTAGGACTATCAAAATATAGATGAATTTTATCTTGAAGTGCGTTGTATTCGCTATCTAATGATTTTTTTAGTTCATCAATCTCATCAATTCGCTTTTTTGCAGCAATAATTTCTTGATTTATTTTATCCATTAAATTTTCCTTTGACATGTTCTTTGATTCGCTCATAATCTTCGATATAATCAACTTCTGCCCAGAAAATTCCAGCTATATCTTTGATAAAAACTGGTTTTTTATCAATATTTCGGTAAAAAACGTCCTCCCACCAAAAATTGTGCTTTTGGCTGTGGATAAATTTGGTTAAATTTTCTTTGAAAAATGCCACATCTTTTGCACAAATTTTGGCAATGCCAACATATTCGCCACTAGTTTCGTTTTCGCCTAATTCTTTGCCAAATTTAACTAATTTTTCATTGTCCCATAAAAACTTATAGTCCGCATCTTTTATGCGTGTGCTATCTGCTAAAAATAGTGGACTTTGTGAGCTTTCAAGTAAAGTTTTAAGTCCATTTGTCTCGATAAAAACATCAGCATTCATTAGTATCAAATCATCGTTTTCATCGATAAAATCACGTGCAAAATAAACTGAAGCAATCGAGTTTGTAATGTCAAAAAACGGATTTTGAAAATGCGTAAATTTAAATCCATCAAGTGCTTTTAAAATGTAGTCTTGTGCATATCCAGTTACAATCCCGATATCTTTTATTCCAAGGCTATCTAGTAGTTTAAAAGTGTAGCGGATGAGCGGTTCATTTTCTAAATAAACACAGCACTTTGGCTGTCCTTGTAGATGGCGAGAAATTCTGCTACCAACTCCTGCTGCCATAAGTAAAATTTTCATTTTATTCCTTTAAAATATTCTTTAAGACACTTGATTAAAAATTTCATATCTTTTTTGCTTAAATTTCCCAAATGCCCAACTCTTATGAGTTTATCTTTTAAATCACCACCGCTTGGCGTAAGAGTTATATCATATAACTTTTCAAATTTGTTAATAAAATCAAAAGCTTTTTCACCATTTGTTATTTCTACCGCACTCATTGCGTTTGATGGAAATTTAGAATAAAGTTTTAATGGCAAATCTTTTATATGATTTCTAAAATATTTAGCTAAATAGTGAGTTTTTTTATTATAATACAAAACACCTTTTTTATCTATCTCTTTTAATCTCACAAGTAACTGATAAATAATACAAATAGGTGGAGTAAAAGGTGTTTGACCTCTTTTTATATCATTTAAATAACTTACAAAATCCATATAAAAACTATCACAAGGTACTAAATTTTCTATAGCATTTTTACTAAGTATGATTATAGCAAGTCCTGGTGGCAAAGCTAATCCCTTGTTTGAACTTATTATCAGAGCGTCTATTTTTTGTTTTGTCATGTCTATCTCATCTGCCATAAACGCTGAAATAGCGTCTACGCAAAAAAGCATTCTGTTTTTTTCACAAAATTTACCGATAGCTTTTAAATCATAAGCTCTGCCAATAGTTGTTTCGTGAGCATTTGTAAAGAGTGCTTTGGAATTAGTGTCTATTTTATTTAGATCTAAAATTTCATTTAAATTTAGTTTTATTTGGCTAAATTGTAAATTTTTTTTCTCGCAAATTTTAATAAATCTCTCGCCAAACCCCCCTCCATTTATAATGGTTGCTTTTTCATTGTTATTTATTAAATTAATAAGTGTTGCCTCCATGCCCAAGGTTCCGCT
The DNA here is from genome assembly GCF_002220775.1 of Campylobacter sputorum. Classification (NCBI taxonomy): domain Bacteria; kingdom Pseudomonadati; phylum Campylobacterota; class Epsilonproteobacteria; order Campylobacterales; family Campylobacteraceae; genus Campylobacter; species Campylobacter sputorum. The sequence continues at coordinate 1,518,437 of NZ_CP019685.1, read as the reverse complement.
ACCCGTCATAAATATTAAATCGCTATTTTTCGGTGCATTTACAAATTTTAAAATTAATTGCTTACATTCAAGTATAATTTTAGAAAATTTATCATTTCGAAAATACATTGGCTGATTTGAACCTATTTTTAGCACTTTTTTGCTCATCATCACAGGACCTGGCGTAAAAAGTAGTTTTTTCATTTTTTTAATACCTCTATAATTCTCCCACTAGCTTTATTGTCTTGAAAATTAAATAATTTTCTTGCTAATTCCTCTCTTTGACATTTAAATTCATCATTTCCATTTATAATTTTTGTTATTTTTTCGTGTAATTCATCCTGATTAAAAGCTTTTTCTCCTGGGCTGTAATCATCAAACTCATAAATGTATCCATGAGCCATTTTTGAGCAATGCCCGTGATCGTATAAATAAAACAAAATCGGTCTATTTAGCAATAAAAAATCGTAATAAACCGATGAATAATCTCCTGCTAAAATATCAGCAAATTTAAGCAAAGGATAAATATCTCCAACAGCTTCGTGAAAAAAAATGTTTTCAAATTTGGCATTTTGCAAGAATTTATCATAATAAATATGTACAAATGGGTGAAATTTAATGATAAAATACGCATTTAAGCCTTTTAAAAACTCATTTAAATGCGTAAAATCAAGACCTAAATTTGAAATTTGTGTAACTTGAGAGTTAAAATCACTTTCACGCCATGTTGGCATATAAATGATGATTTTTTGGTCGTTTTGCTTTGCGTTTTTTACAAAATTATATAGCTTTGTATCGGTAAAAATGAGATCGTTTTCGTTATGTTCTCTTAGCAAAACGTCATTTCTAGGATATCCAAAATCAAGAAATTGTTTTGCTAAAAAAACCTTTTTAAAACCGGTTTTGCTCACAAAATCACTTGTTGATGCAAAATAATCATAGCTAATATCAGTTAGTAAATTCATATGCTCAAGCGGGATTCCATGCCAAAGTTGGAGCGTTTTTTGGCGTGGCGATTTTAGATTTAAAAGTGCGGAATTATCGCCTTGATCGACAATTATCACTTTAGCTTTTGCTAAATTTATGTGAGCTTTTAAAGAATTGAGTTTAAGTGCCTTAAATCCACGCTTTCGTAGCTCATTTAGCTGAGAAATGTTGTTTGAAAGCATGGTGCATTTGAGATTTTTTTCATGCATTTTTAAAAACAGAAATTTGTTGTTGCCGTTAATGAAGTTTTTGCTGATAAAAACATAAGAATCTCGGCTAAATTTATCGTAAAATAAAGCTAGTTTTTTAAATACAAACTCACGAAATTTACGTGGAATTTCACGCATTTTTTCAAAATTAATATCAAATTTGGATAAAAATTTATATTCGCCATTTTGACTAATTACTTTTAAAACTCTTGATCTTACCGAGCGATAATCATCATAAATGCTATCAAAATGATTTGGCGAAAAGATCAAAATATAATCAAATCTGGTGTTTTTTATCTCATCAAATTTAAAAATATTTTCGCCTTTTTGATTTTTATCTATAAATCCTAAAAAGGTTGTATTTTGGTAACTACTAAGCAACTTTTGACGCAATACATCGCTAGTTTTCGAATACGGAGCGATATAAATTTTTTTATTTTCAAACAAAATTCGCCTTTTAAGTTTTATTGTATTATACCAAAACAATATCGTTAAACAATAAAAATACTTTAATATTTTAAGAAAGAATATAAAATTTTAGAATACTCTTTTTTTACAACTTCGCCTTTTGTATAACTTCATACATTATCTCAGCTCTGACCCAGTCTTCCATAGTATCGATATCTTGCACAAGATAGCGTGGCAAGATAATTGGGATAGTATCTTTACCAAAAAAAATATCTGATGGGGTTTTATTAAGGTTGGTCCAGTAAAATTGTCCTGCATCTTGATAGGCTTCTTCTAAATCTTGACTCCTTGTTTTAAAATGCTCTTTAAAAAACATTTCACATCTCTCATCTTTTGTTATTTTAAAAGTTCTTTGGATTGGAAAAGGCATAGAAGTGCATGAAAAAGCGCCACTTGCGTCTGAATTTTTGAGTTTTTCATAGCCGAGTTTAAGGTATTTTATCTGCAAAAATGGTGTTGTTGCGTATAGAGTGCATACAAAATCTATATTTTTACCCTGTTTTTTTAAGAAATTTAAAGCATGAGTTACAACATCTCCTGATGTTGTAAAATCATCGCTTAGTTCTTTTGGGCGGATAAACGGCACATTAGCACCGAAATTTTTAGCGACTTGCGAAATTTCATCATCATCTGTAGAAACGATTATATCATCAAAAAGCTTTGAGCTTATAGCAGTTTTTATGCTATAAGCGATGATTGGTTGTCCATGAAAATCTTTGATATTTTTCTTTGGTATTCTTTTGCTACCGCCACGAGCGGGGATTATGCAGACATTCATAAAAAGCCTTTTAAAATTTTGTATTTATTTTAGCATAACTTACAAAATTTAAAGGTAAATTTTAAAATTTTAAGGAAGCCATTTAGGCTTCCATTTTTCGCTTTCCGTATCTGTTTACACCCTAAATTTCCCAAGCTCATTATCAAGTTTAGAAGTCATATTTGATAGATGTTCACTTGCACTTGCTATCTCTTCAACACTTCTAGCATTTGCACTTGTAATAGAATCAACTTCTTTTACTTTGTTTATGATATTTTTAATATTATTAGAAACCTCTTTATACTCTTTTACGCTTTGTATATTAGAGTTAATGCTTTCTTGTATTATAAGAGCGTTTTTATTTACTACATCTTCTAAACTTTTTGCATTTTCGGATAGATCTGTTATGTTTTTTGTAGATTCATCCATTTGAGAACTTGCATCATTAACAGATTGAACTACTAAATTTATAGTTGTGTTTATCTCATCTAAACTTTTTTGAGTTTTCTCAGCAAGTTTTCTAACTTCATCAGCAACTACAGCAAATCCTCTTCCTGCTTCTCCTGCACGTGCTGCTTCAATAGCAGCATTTAATGCTAAAAGATTTGTTTGATCTGATATATCATTTATAACAGTTAAAACAGTTTTAACTTCTTCTGTATTTCTACTTGTTTGATTTAGTTTTTTAGATAGTTCAATTTCTTTTTGAGCTATATTACTTAATACATAGTTTAGTTTTACCATCTCATTTTTTATAGATTCAAGATTATCATTTGCTTTTGATAACTCTTTTGAATTCTCTTCAGCATGTTCAACTGAATTATTAATATTATTTAATATCTTTTCACCATCTTTTGTTACACTATTTACAACAGCACTTTCTTCTTCAACTTTCTTTCCAACTGCAAGTGATGTTTGAGATAGTTCATTTGCAACAGAAGCGTTTTCAGAACTTGTTGCTTTTGAATTTATTATAAGAGTTTGAATTTTTTGTATGAATGTATTTACATCTTTACCAATCTTAGCTATCTCATCTTTGCCATTAATCTCAACTCTTTTTGTAAGATCACCTTCTCCAACTGCTAAATCTTTTATCATAAGTCCTAAACGGTTTAGAGGTTTGAAGAGGATATATAGTAGAAATATAATTATTGCTAAAGATATTACTATGCTAAATATACTTAATATAAGAGAATTTCTAAATGTAGAATTTATCTCTTCATATGCTATTTCTTCATCTATCTCAGCTGCAACTTTCCAACCTGTTTTTTCTAGCGTATTATATACCATAATTTTTTCTTGATCAGCTAGAGAATAATGAGTTATGCCTTTGTTATTTGCATATATCTCATCTATGTTAGATTTTATCTCAGGATAAGTTTCTGCTAGTTTTTTACCAACTATTTTTTCATCAGGGTAGCCTAAAATTAAGCCATTTTTATCTAAGAAATACAGCCCCCCCCCTTCTATTTTATTTTCTTTAGAAATTTTTACTAGCCTATCAAGTTTTATATCTGTTACAACAACGCCTGCAAATTTACCATCTTTTATCATAGGTGCTGTTACCGATATCACAATAACATTTAGTTCAGAATCCATATAAGGTTCTGTTACTATTGGTTTATTTGCTTGTTTTGTTAATGTGTACCAATCTCTTTGTGTTGGTTTATAACTTGTATCAGGAATCCAGCCAGACCCATCTATGTATACATCATCTTCATATCCAACATATACAACATGCGAATCTAGTGCATCCATACCAGCATTTAAAAATTTCATAATCTCATCTGTTTGGTTGCTATCAAATTTAGCTATTTGCTTAGAAAGAGCTTGTGTAGTTGCACTTAATGAATTTATCCAATCATCAAGTTCGTTAATACGATTATTAATATTATCATTCAAACTTTTTTCTATATTTCTTGTTAAACTTTCTTGCGTATTTGAGTAGCTAAGAAAGCTAAACATTCCATAACCAAGTATGAGCAAAACGCTTATAGTAGCATAAATTTTTTGTTTAAAACCCATAAAAACTCCTTTTAATAGTGATTGTAATTAATACTATTATACCAAAAATATAGATATATAATTGCAAATTTTATTTTATAACATTTGGAAAATCAAAAACAATTTTACCATTTTTTATAGTTTTAACCGCTGCTCCTTTTAATTTTTTACCAAAAAGTGGTGAATTTGTAGATTTTGATTTGTTTAAATTTGAATCATAAATATACTCTAAATTTGGATCTATTATAGTAATATCAGCTAGAAAATTTGGGGCAATTTTTCCTTTGTTTTTAATACGCAAAATTTTTGCTGCATTGGTGCTAGTTAGCTGTGTAAATTTCTGCATAGAAATAACGCCTTCTTCAACTAGTTTTAAAGTAAGAGGGATAAGAGTTTGAAGCCCTAAAATTCCAAAAGGAGCTTTATCAAATTCTATAAATTTATCATCAAAACTATGTGGTGCATGATCTGTTGCTATAACATCAATCAATCCACTTTTTAAACCTTCTTTCATAGCAAGTATATCTTCATTTGTGCGAAGTGGCGGAGACATTTTAAAGGCTGTGTTATAACCATAAAGTTCTTCTTCGCTAAAAGTAAAGTGATGAGGTGTAACTTCACAAGTTACATTTATGCCCTCATTTTTAGCCATTTGTATAAGCTTTAGCGACCAAGCAGAGCTAACATGTGCTACATGTATATGACCGAGAGTTAGTTTTGCAAGAAGTAGATCTCTTGATATCATTATCTCTTCTTGTTCTTTTGGCATACCCTTTAATCCGAGTTTAGCTGCAACTTTGCCCTCATTCATCACGCCATGTCTGCAAAGCGAACAATCTTGTGAATGATTTATGATAAAAGAACCAAAGTGTGCTGAGTATTCAAGAGCTGAGCGCATAACCAAACTACTGCTTACAGGAAGTCCGTCATCACTAAATGCTACAGCACCAGCTTCAATCATATCGCCCATTTCTACTATAGCATCTCCGTTAAAGCCTTTTGATATAGCGCCTATTGGGAGTAAATCAATAAGTCCTCTTGCTTTTGCTTTTGCTATCATTTGTCTTGTTATGGATGCATTGTCATTTATAGGCGTTGTGTTTGCCATACACATAGCTGTAGTTACGCCACCAGCAACGGCTGTTTCAGAGCAACTTATAATATCATCTTTATATTCAAGCCCAGGATCTCTAAAATGTGTATGCATGTCAATTAATCCAGGTACAACAAAAAGCCCCTTTGCATCGATTATACTATCAGCTACTTTTTCTTCATTTGTGATTTGAGATATAATCTCATCTTCTAATAAAATATTTGCTTTTATCGTCTCATCGCTGTTTACTATAACTGCATTTTTTATAAGGGTTTTCATTGCTTGCCTTTGTATCTGTTTTGATCTAGTGTGCTAAGTATTGCCATTCTTATAGCAACGCCATTTTCAACTTGATTTAGAATATGCGAAAATCTTTTATCATCTGCTACATTGCTATCAACTTCAACGCCTCTGTTTATCGGTCCTGGATGAAGTATCATAAGACCATCTTTTGCAATTTCCATTTTTTTCTTTGTTAAGCCAAAGTATTTAGAGTATTCTCTGATGGATGGAAATTTAGCACTTCCATCTTGTCTTTCAAGCTGAATTCTAAGCATTATTAAAACATCACTTCCATCGATTGCTTCTTCCATATTTTTACAAATTTGACACCCTAGTGCCTCCATGCCAATAGGCATCATTATAGGAGGAGCAAAAATTTTTAAATTTATACCAAGTGTTTTCATTGCCCAAATATTTGATCTTGCAACTCTGCTATGAAAAACATCACCTATAATAGCAACTGTTAAATTATCTAAATTTCCTCTTTGTTCTCTTATAGTATAAAGATCAAGAAGGGCTTGGGATGGGTGTTCGTTTAATCCATCTCCTGCATTTACCACACAAACATCTGTATTTTGTGCTATAAACTGAGCTACGCCAGAGCAATCATGACGCACTACGAAAATATCACTTCTCATAGCTTCAAGATTTTTTATAGTATCAATTAGTGTTTCGCCTTTTTTTGTGCTGCTATTTGAACTTGTGAAATTTATAGCGTCCGCTCCAAGTCTTTTTGCTGCTATTTCAAAAGAGGTTCTAGTGCGCGTTGAGTTTTCAAAAAAAACATTTATAACTGTCTTTCCAACAAGCAAATTATCTTTTTTATTTGGTTTTTTATTTAGATTTTTAAATTTGTCGGCTAAGCTTAAAAAAGAAAATATATCTTCTTTTGTAAGGTTTTGTGTGCTTATGAGATCTTTTTGTGTGTAGGTCATTTTTAACCTCGTAAAATGGATTTAGCAATTTTATTATATTTCTGCTTAAAAAAAATTTTAAGTTTATAAATTTATTAAATTTGATATAATTAAACTAATTTATAAATTTAAATTTACTAAAAGGAGCAACTATGATAAATGAAAAAAGATTTAAAGAGAATTTTGATGAAATTTCTAAATTTGGTGCTTTAGATGGTGGCGGTTTAACTAGACTTGCTTTTAGTAATGAGGATAAAAATGCAAGAGAATTTTTAATAAATTTGATGAAAAATGCTGGATTAAAAGTAAGGATAGATACAGTTGGAAATATTTTTGCTAAATTTGATAATGTTATAGATCCAAATTTACCTGCAGTAAGCGTCGGATCACATATAGATAGTGTTCCAAAGGGTGGATTTTATGATGGAACTTTGGGCGTTATGGCAGGACTTGAGGCTATTATGAGTATAAAAGAAAGTGGCATTAAAATTAAAAGACCACTTGAGCTTATAGTTTTTGTTTGTGAAGAATCGAGTAGATTTAAAATGGCAACAATTGGAAGTAAAATAGTAAGCGGAAAACTTAGTCTTGATAGAGTTAAAGAATTAAAAGATGATAATGAAATTTCAGTTTTTCAAGCTATGAAAAATTTCGGTTTAATGCCTGAAAATTTACAAAAATCTATTTTAAAAGATAACACATATAAAAGTTATATAGAACTTCATATAGAGCAAGGCAGAGTGCTTGAGCAAAAAGGTTTTAGTGTTGGCATAGTTACTGGTATAGCAGCACCGATTCGTTTTGAGCTAAATATAAAAGCAAGAGCCGATCATAGTGGTGCAACACCTATGGATATGAGAAATGATGCTTTAATTGCGGCTAGTCATATCATTTTAAAAGCACAAGAGCTTGCAAAAAAAGAAAAAACAGCAGTAGCGACTGTTGGATATATAAGAGTAATTCCTGGGGCTTTAAATGTAGTTCCAGGAGAAGTTGTAATGGGTGTTGACATTAGAGATATAGATGAATTAACATTAGACTTAGTAAATGAAAATTTAAGAGCTTATATAAAAAGTTTGTCTAAAGAGTTAAATTTTAGTTATGATATCAAAGAATTAGCATATGACAAACCTGTAAAACTTGATGATGATATGATAAATTTACTTTATGAAAATGCAAAAAATTTAGAAATAAATTCGCTTAAAATGCCAAGTGGAGCTGGGCATGATGCTATGCATTTAAAAGGTATTGCAAAAAGCGTTGGAATGATTTTTGTGCCTTGTAAAGATGGTATAAGTCATAATATAAATGAGAGTATTAATTTTAGTGATGCTATAAAAGGAACAAAAATATTAGAAAAAACAATGTTAGTTCTAGCTAGCGAGTAAAGTTCTGTTTTACAAAATTTGATTGTAAATATTATATAATATTTCATAGTTTTTGCAATTTTATTTTAAATATTATTTTTAGAATTTTTGAATAATTTAATATTTTATTTCATTGTTTAAAAATTCTATTCTTAAAAACTCTTTTAAACCTTCTTTTGATAGACTATTTTCTGCAAGTTTTATAACGATATTTTCCATTTTTTTTAAAATAATCTTTATTAAAGTTAATTCCATTTATTTAGCAAAATACCTACTTATATGAATTGCTGTTCTTTTATTTCCATCTAAAAATGGATGAAATTTTACACAAGCAAAAATTAAATGTGTAATTTTGTCTATAAAATTTGGATAAAAATCATCATTTTGAATTTGATTTAATGCTGAAATCAAATAACCAATGCTTTGTTTGTTGTATCCTTTTATTCCACCAATTTCATCAATGATTGAATTATGAATTTTTTCTACAAAATAAATGTCAAAATATTGCATTATTTATCTTTTAGCCTTTTAAAAACAGCCCTAATTTCTGGATCTTTTAATTCTTGCAAACTTTCTTGATATAATTTATCAAGGATATCTTTACTTGCCATTTTTGATTTAAGATTATTAGCGGTTTTTAATAAAATTTGAGCTATTTCAATCAAATCTTCCCTATCATTTGGTAATTCAAAATGAAAAGTTGTTGTATTCACAAATACTCCTTAATATTTTTGTAACTTTAATATCATTTAAAGTTACAAATATTATATAGTTATAGTTTTAATGAGTATCAAAAATTTTTTGAATTTCATCTGTGTTTTGAGTTTTGCTTAATGCTAGCATTAGCAATACCCTTGCTTTTTGCGGATTAAGGTTATCAGCTGTAATAAAGTTAAATTTTTTATCATCAATTACTGAGTTTTGGCTAGTTGAACCACTTCCAACCCTTGAGCTTCTTACGACTGCTATTGCGTTTTTGCTAGCTTTAGCTAAAGCATCCCAAACTATTTTTGATGGATTTCCATTTCCCATACCAGCAAGAATTATACCCTTTGATCCGCTATCAATTGCAGTTTTTATAAATTTATCACTATCTCCTGCATAAGCATAGATGATATCGACTTGTGGTAGTTTATCTAGTTTCATAATGTCAAAATCTGAATTTATTGTATGTTTTTTGTTAAATTCGCTAGTAAATTCTACTTTTGCGTAATTAACTGAGCCTATTTTACCAAAATTCAGAGATTTAAAAGTTGCAACATCGCTTGTATTTGTTTTGGTAACATCTCTAGCTTGGTGAATTTCATTATTCATAACAACCATAACTCCTCTTGCAAAACTATTTTTATCACTTGCAACACCAACAGCATTGTATAAATTTAAAACCCCATCAGCACTCATGGCTGTTGCTGGTCTCATGGCACCAACTAATACAACTGGTTTTTTACTTTTGATTGTTAAGTTTAAAAAATACGCTGTTTCTTCCATAGTATCTGTTCCGTGAGTTATTACAATACCATCAACATCATCTCTACTTAGCAATGTATTTACTCTTTTTGAAAGATTTAGCCAAATTTCTGGGTTCATATTTGTAGATGGTATGTTTATAAATTGTTCGCCTTTTACATTTGCTAAATTTTTCATTTCAGGAACGGCACTTATTAGCTGTTCTACGCCTATGGTTCCGGCTTTGTATTCTTTGTCGGTATTGCTTTTAGCAACTCCTGCTATAGTGCCACCAGTTGCTAGTATATAGACATTCGGTTTTGCAAAAACACCAACGCACAATAGTAAAATAAGTAGAAATTTGCGCATTTATCATCCTTTTTGTTTATGTTTATAGCATATGTTTGGATTATATTATATAAAAATTAAAAAAATCTTAATTTTAAAAATATTACTTTTATTTAAGATTTAAAATTATATAATGAAAGAAACTGCTAGTAAAAAGGAGAAATAATATGGATAAGATTGCAAATATGGTTTTAAGCTTAAAAGATGAAATGATTAAAACTCGTAGATTTTTTCACTCACATCCAGAAACTGGTTTTTTTACATTTTTTACGACAGCTGTTATTGCTGATAAATTAAGCAAACTTGGATATAAATTAAAAATGGGTAGAGAAGTTGTAAAGCCTGATGCTAGACAAGGTCTTGGCACAAAAGAGGCATGTGAAGAAGCTATAAAAAGAGCAAAAAGTTTACTAAATGATGAAGAGGCAAAATATCTTGATGTTATGGAAGATGGATTAACTGGTTTAGTAGCTGAGATTGACACTGGTAGAAGTGGAAAACTTGTCGCATTTAGATTTGATATAGATGGTGTTGATGTTACTGAAAGTAACGATGAAAATCATAGACCATTTAAAGAGGGTTTTTGTTCTGATATAAAAGGAATTACACATGCTTGCGGGCATGATTCTCACATTACTATGGGGCTAACTTTAGCAAAATTAATAGCTGATAATTTAGATGATTTTAATGGCAAATTTAGGTTTATTTTCCAAACAGCAGAAGAGGGCACAAGAGGAGCTGTAGCTATGGAAAAAGCTGGTGTTTGTGATGACATAGATTTCTTACTTGGTGCTCATATGGGATTTCAAGCCGATAAAATAGGATCAATAATTTGTGGAAGCAATAAACTTCTAGCTACAACTAAATTTGATGTAACGATAAATGGAGTTTCTGCTCACGCAGCAGGAGCACCTCAAGATGGTAAAAACGCTCTTCTTGCAGCTTCCCAGATGGCTCTTAATATGCATGGTATTACTCGTCATTCAGGCGGTGTAACTCGTGTAAATGTTGGTGTTTTGCGTGCAGGAGAGGGTAGAAATGTAATAGCACCAAATGGGTATCTAGCTTGTGAAACAAGAGGCGAAACAACTGAACTTAATGAATTTATGTTTGAAAGATGTAAAGATATCATAAAAGGTGTAAGTGAAATTTATGGAGTTAGTAGTGATATAAAAATCACAGGCGGCACAGCAGGTGGCGATACGGATAAAGAAGTAAGTCAGATGATTTATGAACTTGCTAAAACTTCACCTTTTATCACCGCAGAGATTATAAAAGAAAAAGACTTTGGTGCCTGTGAAGATTTTGCTCATTTTATGCATACTGTTCAAAAAAATGGCGGAAAAAGCGGATATATGATGATAGGAACAGAACTTAAAGCTGGACATCACAACTCTAAATTTGACATAAACGAAGATTCAATGCTTGCTGGAGTTGATATGTTTTTAAGAGCTAGTTATAAGTTAAATTCAAAATAAAGGAAAGATTATGAAAAGAGCTTTGCTTTTTAGTGCTTCAAGTTATAAGGATACTGGCTATTTAAGGCATTGTAAAAATCCTATAAAAGATTTTTTAGGAGATGATTATAAAGATGAGATACTCTTTATACCTTATGCTGGAGTTAGAAGAACAAATGATGAGTATGAGCAAAAAGTTATTGATAGACTAAAAACTAAAAATATTAAATCTATTCATCACTATGAGGATAAAAAAGCAGCCATAAGAGGAGCTAAAACTATCGCAGTTGGTGGCGGTAATACTTTTATGCTTATGAGCGAGCTTTATAAATTTGATTTACTTGATGAGATAAGAGACGCTGTGGAAAATGGGGCAAATTATTTTGGTTGGAGTGCTGGTGCAAATATAGCGGGAAAAACAATGATGACAACAAATGATATGCCTATAATTATGCCAAAAAGCTTTGATACACTAGGAATTTTTCCTTATCAGATAAATCCGCATTTCATAAGTGGCAAAATTTCAGGACACAATGGAGAAAGTAGAGAAGAGAGATTAGAAGAGTTTTTGATAGCAAATCCTAATGAGACAATTTATGCTTTACCAGAAGGAACTTGGCTTGAGATAAATAATGATGAGTGTAAAATTTGTGGTTTAGTAGATGAAATTTATAAATTTGAATATAAAAAAGATATTCAAACTTTAAAAATTGGTGATAAATTTAAAATTTAATAACTTAAAATAAGAGGAGTTTTTATGGAAACATTAAGACTATTTTTGTCGCTTGTTGGTATATTTGCAGTTGTTTTTTTGCTTATTAAAAAACACGACACAAAAACTGTTTTAATAGGTGTTGGATTAATACTTTGTGTGATTTGTTTGCAGCCAATGAGTGCATTTGCAGCTTTTACAAAGTCAATGACAAATGCAAATTTGATAAAGGCAATATGTGCTAGTATGGGTTTTGCTTATGTTATGAAAGTTACAAAATGTGATCAACATTTAGTGGCTCTTCTTACAAAACCTATAAAAAATTTAGGATTTTTTTTAATTCCATTGACCACAATTTTGACATATTTTATAAATATTGCCATTCCATCAGCTGCTGGGTGTTCTGCTGCTGTTGGTGCAACTTTGATACCTCTTTTGATGGCATCAGGTGTTCGCCCTTCTATGGCTGCAGCTTCTGTGCTTGCTGGAACTTTTGGTTCAGTTTTAAGTCCAGGTGCATCACATAATATTTATGTAACTGATTTAGTTGTAAAGTCTGGAAATGCAGCTTACACCGTTCAAGATGTTATAAAAGTTCAGATGCCAAATGCTTTTGTTTCTCTTGTAATAGTTGCTATTTGTATTTCTATAATGGCGATAATTTTAAAAGATTATGATAAAACCAAAGATTATACAATCAAGGCTAATGCTAAAGATGAAGGAGTTATTAAATCAAATGTTATTTATGCATTGATGCCTATAATTCCACTTGCTATTTTGGTAATTGGTGGAACAGGCTTAAGTGATACTCAGTTTTTGAAATGGACAAAGATGGGTGTTGCTGAGGCAATGATTTTGGGTGCTATTATATCTATTTTTGCCACATGGACAGATCCACAAAAAATCACTAAAGAGTTTTTTAATGGTATGGGAAGTGCGTATGCTGAGATAATGGGTATTATCATAGCTGCTAGTGTTTTTGTTGCTGGACTTACAGCTTGTGGAGCAATAGAGTGGGTTATAGAGTTTTTGAAAAGCGAACAAACTTATGTTAAATTTGGTGGAACTTTTATACCATTTATAATGGGAATTGTTACTGGCTCAGGCGATGCTGCAACAATGGCATTTAACGCTGCCATTACAGTTCATGCAGCTGATCTTGGTTTTGCACAAGATAAACTTGGAATGGCTGCTGAGATCGCAGGAAGTCTTGGAAGAAGTGCTTCTCCGATAGCTGGTGCTTGTATAGTTTGTGCAGGAATTGCAATGGCAAATCCAGTTGAGCTTGCAAAAAGAACATTTTTGGGAATGTTTATTTCAACAGTTGTAATAGCATTTTTTATACTCTAAAGGATAAATTTTGGATATTATAGAGAGATTTTTAAATTATACAAAGATCAATACCACTACAAATAGAGCAAATGGTGCAGATGGCATAATGCCATCTAATCCTAGTGAATTAGAACTTGCTAAGTTTATAAAAAGCGAATTAGAAGGTTTTGGTATAAAAGATATTAGATTAGATGAAAAATCCATTTTGATAGCGAAAATCCCAACAAATTCTAAAAAATCTCTGCCAAGTATCGCATTTTTTGCTCATCTTGATACTAGCGCGGAACAAAGTGGAGATACAAAAGCTAAAATAGTCCGTAATTACAGCGGTGGAGATATAGCTTTAAACAAAAATATAAGTTTAAAGGTAAATGAGAATCCAGAACTAAAAAATTATATTGGTGATGATATCATAACAACTGATGGAACTAGCTTACTTGGAGCTGATGATAAGGCCGCAATTGCGGCTATTGTGGATATGGCTGAGTATTTTTGTTTAAATCAAGATATAGAGCATGGAGAGATAGTAATATGCTTTTTGCCAGATGAAGAGCAGGGTTTAAGAGGTGCAAAAGCTCTTGATGTAAAAGATATCGGTGCTGATTTTGGTTATTGTTTGGATTGTTGCGAAATAGGCGAGTTTATATATGAAAATTGGAATGCTGGAGATTGTGAGATAGAATTTATAGGTGCTTCAGCTCACCCTATGAACGCAAAGGGTAAGCTTATAAACTCTCTTTTGATGGCTCATAAGTTTATTTCGCTTTTGCCAAGTGGCGAAGCACCAGAATATACAGAAAACAAAGAAGGGTATTTTTGGGTAAAAGAGTTAAGTGGGAATAGTGCCAAAACCATATTAAAAATAGATATTAGAGAATTTGATGAAGTTAAGTATCATCAAAGAATGCAATTTTTGCAAACTATGGCTGATTATTTTAACAAAATTTATGACAATAGAGTAAAAATTACTTTAAATGATAGATATAAAAATGTTTTTAATTATTTAAGCTTAGATCATATGGCTATAAATTTGCCGCTTCAAGCTTTTAAAAATTTAGGAATATCGCCAAAGATAAAGCCTATGCGTGGCGGATATGATGGTGCTGTAATTTCTCAAAAAGGAATTGCTACTCCAAATTTATTTACAGGTGGACATAATTTTCACTCTATTTATGAATACATTCCTGTAAATTCTCTAAAAATGGCTAGTGAAGTTATAAAAGAAATTGTAAGGTTAGCTGCTAATAGATAAAATTTATTATTGATAATGAAATTCTTAAATTTATAAAATAATGTTTAAATATTGTTATATTTTCGTTTCCTAGTAAATTTGCTAAATTTGTCTAAATTGGTATAATTATATTAAATTTACTAGGAGAGTAAATGGCAAATTTAGATACTACAGCTTTTCAAAAAGAGGTTGATGAAAATGCTTTTTTAGTTTCAAAAACTGACATACATGGTCATATAACATATTGCAATGAGCCTTTTTTAAAGATAGTTGCAACAACTGAGGAAAATATTTGCTTGGTAAACCACACAACATTATAAGACATCTAGATATGCCAAGAGTTGTTTTTAAAATTTTGTGGGAGCATATAACAAAGCAAAATGAAGTTTTTGCTTATGTCAAAAATAGAAGTTTTGATAATTCTTATTACTGGGTTTTTGCAAATATTACAGCCTCAGTTGATCAAAGTGGAAAAACCATAGGTTATTACTCTGTTAGAAGGAAGCCAAATAAAAAAGCATTGGATATCATAATTCCTCTTTATAAAGAGCTTTTAAATGCTGAAAAATCAGGTGGAATGGAAGAATCACAAAAACTTTTGGATAGCATGCTTGCACAAAAAAAATTAAGTTATGACGAGTTTGTAAACAACCTACAAAGACTATAAAGGAAAATTATGTTTTTTAAAAAAATACCTTATTATGATGAAATTTTAAAGGTAATTGAATCTGCTAGAAATGGTATTTTAGAGCCTAGAATAACAGGTATTAATCAAAAAGAATCTATGGCAAAGATAGCAATGGGATAAATGATGTTTTAGATCAGATGGAAGCTTTGCAAAGAGAAATGTCAACATGTGTAGATCACGCAAATAAGGGCATAACATATAGAAATATTTTTCAAGATGGATTTAGAGGACTTTTTAAGAAAAATGCCATTTTTATGAAAGATGGAATTGATGGAATTACTGCTGGTATAAAAGGTAAAACTAGGGGCATTTTATCTGAAAAATTTGAGCAACTTGGTAATGGAAATAAGGGAATTGATGATATTCAAAAGGATTTAAATTTAAGTATAAAAGAGCTTTCAAATATGACAAATATGGCAAATAATACTGCAAAAAATGCAAATGAAACTATGAGTGATTTAGAAAACTTAAATGAAAATGTTATATTGCTTACAGATCTTATCAACAATTCAACCCAAGAAATAAATGCATTAGCAAATAAAACAAATGAAATTTCAACTATTATAGAGTTGATACAAGATATCGCAGAACAAACAAATTTACTATCTTTAAATGCTGCCATTGAATCCGCAAGGGCAGGCGAAGCTGGTAGAGGATTTGCTGTGGTTGCTGATGAGGTTAGAAAATTAGCTGAAAATACTCAAAATGCTATAGTTGAGATTAGTTCTAATATAAAAGAGTTGCAAGAAAAGACGAATGGTTTAAATGAAAATGCTTCTAAGATAGATAAAATAGCACAAAATGCTAATGAAAGTGTTAGTAAATTTAAAGACACTATGGATAAATTTAATATAGATGCTAACAAAACATCAAAAAATTCAAGATATGTCGAAGATAAAATTCTTAGTATAATAGCAAAAATTTCTCACATAGTTTATAAGGTGAAGGCGTATTCTAGTGTGGTAAACGAATCAGATAAATTAGATGAATTACAAAGCATTTCTAATAGTATAAAAGCGTGGTATTTCCAAGATTGTAAAGATAAATTTGGTAATACTAAAACTTATGTAAAACTGCAAACTCCTATAGAAAATTTTATCTCTTTGATAGATCAAAATTTAAATGATGCTAAAAATGGATATAGTGATAGAAATATAAATATATTTGTAGATAAATTTGAAAAAGTTGAAGCTCTAAATAGTGAAATATTTAAACTTTATAATCAAATGGTAGAAGAAAAAACCCATGGTTAATTTTTA
Organism: Campylobacter sputorum; assembly: GCF_002220775.1. NCBI lineage: Bacteria > Pseudomonadati > Campylobacterota > Epsilonproteobacteria > Campylobacterales > Campylobacteraceae > Campylobacter > Campylobacter sputorum. Next base: position 1,501,904 of record NZ_CP019685.1, on the reverse strand, counting down.
TAAGAGAGATTTTTTCTTTTGATGTTGAATATAAAATTTATTTTCCTAGGCTAAATTTTACCATTGTTTTAGCAAGTTCAAGTGTCGCATCTATAAATAAATCTTTTTTATTACAATATGGTAAAAGTAGTGGTATTTCGGTGCAAGCAGCTATATAAACATCTGCTTGTATATTGTCTATTGTATTATTAAAAATATCTACATACTCATCTGTTTTATTTGCTTTTACGCCTTTGTATATACAATCCATTATATTTTGCATATTTTCATCGCTTATTTTAACACATTCATATCCAGAAGAAATTAGATTATCTTCATAAATTTTAGCTTTTGTTGTGCCTGTTGTGGCAATAACCGCTATTTTCTTAGCATTTGGAAATTTAACTTTTATAGCATTTACTGCATTTTTTGCTATGTGTATTAAATTTACACCTGTTTCATCTACTAGCTTTTGTGCAAAAAAATGAGCTGTATTACAAGCCATACATATAGCTTCACATCCTGCTTGTTTTAGTCTTAATGCACTTTCTTTTAGATATGGATATGGATTTTCTTTATTATCAAGTATATAAGCGGTTCTATCTGGAATTTGAGGATAATTATCTATAACTATAGGAATGTTGTCTTGATCTTTGTTGGCATTTGTTAATTTGACTATTTTTTCAAAAATATCTATAGTTGCAAGCGGACCCATACCGCCAATAATACCAATTCTTTTCATTTTAATGACCTTTTTTTAAGGAGAGTTACCTCTCCTTAAACTTTTAAAGTAAAACAGGTGCTAGTATAAAACCAAATGCAACAGAAAATGCAATGGCTAAAATACCAGGTAAAAAGAAAGGGTGGTTAAATACAAATTTTCCAATCCTTGTTGTTCCTGTATCGTCCATTTGAACAGCACCTAATAAAGTAGGATAGGTTGGTAAAACAAATAAAGCCGAAACAGCAGCAAATGAAGCTACCAATATGTAAGCATCACCGTTATTTGTAGCATTAAGCCCAAGAGCAACAATAACAGTTGGGATTAACGCTTTTGCAGTTGCTGCTTGAGAATATAAAAGCATGCTAGCAAAAAATAGTGCTACTGATAATAAAACTGGATAATCTCTAACTAAATTTCCAGCAAAATCCTTAATTTCTTGTGTGTGATTTGAAACAAAAGTATCTCCAAGCCAAGCAACACCTAAAACACAAACGCAAGCAGTCATACCGCTTCTAAATGTGCTTTGGAGTGGAATTTTGTCAATGTCAATTTTGCAAAACATAACAATTAAAGCACCAATTGTTAGCATTATGCTCATAATAGCACCATCTCTAGGAAGTTTAATATCTTTGATTAATGCAAATTGTGGGCTAATAGCTGAAGCATAAAGCACAACCACAATAACACCGACTAAGAAAATAAGAACAGATGTTTTTGCACCTTTTGGAAGTTCTTTGTAGCTTCCCTCCATTTGAGGAGCTTCTACTAAGCCTTTATTTAGTCTATCAAGATAAACTGGGTCGTTATCAAGTTTTAAATTCCAAAATAAGTTCATTATAAGTGCAGTTACCATACAACCTAAAAATGTTGTAGGAATCCAAATTGCAAGTAAAATAGGATATGAAATTCCTAGTCCCCCAAGTGCTTTATCTCCGGCCATAAATATAACAGCAGCAGATACTGGACTTGCAGTGATGGCAATTTGAGAAGCTACAACACCAATGCTAAGTGGAACTGATGGTTTTATATTTTGACCTTTTGCAACTTCAGCAATAACTGGTATCATTGAAAAAGCAGTGTGTCCAGTTCCTGCAAATATTGTCAAAAAGTATGTAACTGTTGGTGCTAAGAAATTTATATATTTTGGATTTTTACGAAGTATTTTCTCAGCTATTTGAACCAAATAATCAAGTCCGCCAGC